>JBBDHW010000062.1:0-20100 GCA_040880805.1 Acidimicrobiia bacterium
GTCCCAGCCCACGTCCCAGCCCACGTCCCAGCCCACGTCCCAGCAGACATGCCAGTAAACGTGCCAGTAAACGTGGAGGTGCTCGTCGTCGGGGCCGGGCCCGCCGGCGCAGCCGCTGCGATCGAGGCACGCGGCCTCGGGCTCGACGTCCTCGTCGTCGACAAAGCCAGGTTTCCGAGGGACAAGACCTGCGGCGACGGCCTCACCGCCGGGGCGCTCCGGGCCCTGGAGTCACTCGGGCTCGACGTCCGCAAGCTGCCGTCGTACGCGTCGGTGCGCGAGACCGTACTGGTGTCGCCGAGCGGCCGCGAGGTCGTCCTCCCGCTACCAGCCAACGGTGAGTTCGCAGGCGTCGTGCAACGCGCGGAGCTCGACGCCGCCCTCGTCGCCTGTGCGCGAGACGAGGGCGTGACGGTTCGCGACGGCGTCGGCGTGACCCACCTCCGACTGGTGGGCGAAGCGGTCGACGTCGACCTCGACGACGGTGGCGTGGTCCACGCGCAGTGGATCGTCGCGGCCGACGGTCACTACTCCCCCGTGCGGCGCATGCTCGACGGAGCCCGCGAGCCCAGCGCCGAGCTCGGCACCTGGCACGCGTTCCGCCAGTACTTCCGTGGTGTCGACGACGACCGGATGTGGGTGTTGTTCGACCCGGAGCTCCTGCCCGGCTATGCGTGGGTGTTTCCAGTGGGCGATGGGCGCGCCAACGTGGGTTTCGGCGTGCTGCGCGACGAACGCAGCGGTGTGCGCGCAGGCAAGCAGCTCGCGGCCCAGTGGCGCGACGTCCTGAACGGCCCGAAGTTGCGCGACATCCTCGGGCCGCGAGCCGTGGCCGACGGTCCGCATCGGGCCTGGCCGATTCCCGCGTCCTTCGATTCGGCGCGCCTCGCGCACGGTCGCGTCCTCTTCGCGGGTGATGCGGCGAACGTCGTCGACCCCATGACGGGTGAAGGGATCGCGCAGGCACTCGACACCGGGATGTTGGCCGCCCGCGCGATCGAAAGCGATGCCACGCCCTCGGCTGTCAATGCTCGCTACCAACGCGACGTGGAGCGTTCGCTCGGAACCGACCTCTGGTTCGCGCGGACGCTGCAGCACCTCTTGCGCTCGCCCTTGGGCGCGCGCGCCACGATCCGCGCCGCCGGCCTCACGCCGTGGACGCGCCGCAACTTCGCCCGCTGGATGTTCGAGGACTATCCCCGGGCCGCGGTGCTCACACCCCGCCGCTGGCACCGCGGCATGTTCTCCGGCCAAGGAGCATATCCGAGGGGGTGATGGTGCAAGCATCTGATGCTAGAATCAGATGCATGTCGATTCGCCGCACCACCCTGTCCGCAGAGGCCGACGACCTCATGACCCTCGAGACCGAGGCACGGATCCGCGGCATCTCGATGGCCCAGCTCCTGCGTGAGCTCGTCCACGAACGGGCGATGGAACTACGGGCGCAACGCAGACCTCGCGGAGGCCTCTTCGCAAGTCCGCCTGGTTCGCCATCGCTCTCACAACTCTCGGTCGACGACGAAGACTCCCCGGCCGCCACGCCGTACGAGAGCTGATGGCGCTCGTCCTCGACACGGGACCTGTCGTCGCCTACCTCGACAGCAACGACCACCGACACCTCTTGGCGCAAGCCGTGTTCGATGCGAGCCACGAGGCGTTCGTGATCCCCGCGCCCAACCTCGTCGAGATCGATTACTGGCTCCGCAAGCAGGCTTCGGTCGCCATCGTTCGCGAGTTCGCACAGGACGTCGCGGACGGCGCTTACCAGATCGAGTCCCTCTCGTCGGACGACCTGCTCCGTGCCGCCGAGCTCGAGGCGCAGTACAACGACCTTCGCCTGGGCCTCGTCGACGCGTCGGTGATCGCGATCTGCGAACGGCTGGGCGAGACCAAGGTGGCCACGTTCGACCGCCGCCACTTCTCGGTGGTGCGCCCCCGCCACTGCGATGCGTTCACGCTCCTCCCCGGTTGAGTTCCTACACTCGAGCCATGGCCGTCGCCGAGCACTGGCTGCGCACCCCGCACTGGTCCACCGACATCCCGCTCGACACTCCTCATCCTCGCCTCGACGCGCTCGCCGAGCGCGGCTACGTCGTCCTCCGCGATCTCGACCCGCCCATCCCGGAGTCGGAGTACCTCGCGCTCGAGTACATGGACTGGAAGAGTGGTGGCGACACGAACTTCGCTCCGATCGCCACCGCCGACGGCGAGCTCGACTGCCGCGGCTTTTGGAAGGAAGACGACCCGCGCCCCGACAAGGGCGGCCGGTTCACGTCGAACGCGGCGCGGTGTCCCACGCTCGTCGCCGAGGTCGAGTCGGTCGGTGCCGACTTCGGGCGCGTCCGCACGATCAAGCTCGAACCCCAGGGCTACGACGACGCGCTGCGCCAGATCCACCGCGACGACAACAACCGCTTCAATCCCGACACCGACGGATGGGTCGTGCGCTCGTGGGCCGAGCTCACCGACTTTCCCGACAGCTTCATGATCCTCATGGAGCAGGGGCCCGACGGTCTTCCCGACCCGTCAACCGAAATCCGGCTCCCGCTCCACCGTGGCGCGCGGTTCGTGCTCGACACGCAGCGGCTCTGGCACGTCGTGTGCCACCCCGCCGACGCGCCCCGCTACGCGCTGATCGCCAGCTTCGAGAGCGGCCCCGCGCTCGACGCCTGGATCACGTCACAGCTGCCCTGACTCAACTCCCCCCACTACCCGCCCATGGGCGACGCGTGGTGCACGACCATGAGCCAGCGCGTGCCGTCGTGCACGAAGATGTTGGTGACCGCCGCACGCGAGCCCGAGAGGTTCGCGCTTTCTGCAATGGACTCGCCGCTCGCTCCCGTGGCCTGGAGGATGTTCTCTTCGGCGGTGACCCACGCGGTCGCGCCGGCCACCGTGCGCTCCTCGTCGGTGATGACGAACTGGATGAAGTTGGTGTTGCGGAAGATCGCCGCCCACGACTCGGCCACGTCCGACCACCCACGGAGCATGGGCCACCCCGGGTGCGTCACCACGATCCGTTCGGAGTGCTCCCACACGTCGGCCATCGCGTCGACGTCACAGGCTTCGAGCGCGGCGTAGAACGCGGCGTTGGCCGCGGCGACCTCCGAGGACGCGTCGCTCGGCTCCGTGGTCAGTCCTTCATCGCCGCGATCATCGCCCGCGACTGCTCGGACTCCAAGGCGTACGGCGTGTAGAAGCTGATCCGGTCGACGAGCGGGCCGTAGCGCGCGCGGAGCATCGGCGCGACGTCGTCGGGCTCGGCGACCACAGCGAACGCCTCGAGGATGTCGTCGGTGATCAGCTCACCCATCTCGACCCACTCCCCGCGCTTCGACATCGTGTTGAGCTCGTCGCCGATCTCGCCCCATCCGTGGAGCTCGAGCACCCCGCGGTACGCGGGCGTGGAGCCGTAGAACGCGATCTGTTGCTGCGTCGCCTGCCGGGCCGCGGCGAACGCCTCTTCGTTCTCGCCGGTCACGACGAAGATCGGCCCACCCACCTCGAAGCCCTCGCGCGTGCGCCCGGCACGCCCGAAACCCCGTTCGAGCGCGGGGAGCGTGACCTCTCGCACGTACCGCTCCGTGGTGAAGCCGTGCAGGATCATGCCATCGGCGACTTCTCCCGCCACCTGAGTCATGTGCGGACCAACCGCCGCGAGCCACACCTTCGGGGTGCCGTACGGGTTCGGCCCTGGATTGAAGAACGGCGTCATCAGCGTGTGCTGGTAGAAGTCGCCGCGGAAGTCGAGTTTGGTGCCGTCGTTCCACGACGCCCAGATGGCGCGCATCGCCAGCACGAACTCGCGCATGCGCGGTGCGGGGTGCGACCACGGCATCGAGAACCGCCGTTCGATGTGCGGCTTGATCTGGCTTCCGAGGCCGAGGACGAGCCGGCCCTTCGACGCGCGTTGGAGGTCGTTGGCGGTGACGCCGAGCGTCATCGGCGTGCGCGCGAACGCGACGGCGATCGCGGTGCCGAGCTCGATCCGCTCGGTGTGCTGCGCCGCGACCACGAGTTCGAGGAACGGGTCGTGGGCGGTCTCCGCCGTGAACGCGCCGTCGTACCCGGCCGCCTCGAGCGCGGCAGCTCTCGCGCCGACCTCGTCGAACGACCCACCGACCAGCCCATCGATTCGCATTCCCGCTCCCCTTCGACCTGACTCCCTACCGGCGGGACGTTACCGGGGTCCACGTCAATGTCACACCCCGGCGGTACTGTCCGATCCGATGAGCTTCGCACCCCCCTGGTCACTGTCGCCGAGCGCCTGCTCGTCGTTCAAAGAGTGCCCGCTCGCGTTCCGCTTCTCCTACATCGAGCGCCTCCCGGAGCCGCCGTCGCCGTGGACCACCAAGGGCACGCTCGTGCACCGGGCCCTCGAGCTCCTCCTCGATCGCCCCTCCGAGGAGCGCACTCTCGATGCCGCACTCGCCGACCTCGAGCGGGCTCGTGTCGAGCTCGCCCCGCACCCCGACTTCACCGGCCTCGTGCTCGGCGACGATGAGTGGGCGGCGTTCCACGCAAACTCCGAGTCGCTGGTCCGCCACTACTTCGAGCTCGAAGACCCGCGCACGGTGCGGCCGATCGGTTTGGAGCTGAAGCTCGAGGCAAACCTCGGCAAGGTCCGGCTGCGCGGTGTGATCGACCGTCTGGAGCTCGACGAAGTGGGCGAGCTCGTCGTCACCGACTACAAGACCGGCTCGGTGCCGAGCGAGCTGTGGGAGGCCAAGAGCCTGAGCGGCGTGCACATGTACGCGCTGCTCTGCGAGCGCACGTTCGGCAAGCGCCCCGCGCGCGTGCAGCTGTTCTACCTCTCCAAGCCCGAGGCGATCATCGCCACGCCGAGCGACCAGTCGATCACCGGCGTCGAGCGCAAGACCGTTGCGATGTGGTCGGCGATCGCGACCGCATGCGAGCGCGACGACTTCCGCCCCCACCCGGGTCGCCTCTGCGACTTCTGCACGTTCCGCCCGTACTGCCCCGCACACGGCGGTGACCCGCTCGACGCCGCCGAACTCCGAGGTCCGGGCACGGTGATCTCGCCCACGCTCCCACTCGTCAGCGCCTGACTGCCTCGAGCGCGGCTGGCAACGGCTCGGCGTGCACCACGGTGAGGTGTTGGATCGGTCGCGTGAGCGCCACGTAGAGCAGGCGCAGCCCGCGCGCGGTATCGCCCGCGATCGCGGCGGGTTCCACCACCACGATCGCGTCGAACTCGAGGCCCTTGACCGTCGCTGCCGGGAGCACGGTGATCCGTTTCAGGATGCCGTCGCGCTCGGGCGTGCCGAACTCCACGCCGCCTGCGGTGAATGCCTGCGCAGCACCGGCTTCGTGCTCGGCGGCGACGATGCAACCCACGAGGAACCCTTCGCGCTCGAGCGCGACCGCTTCGTCGACGGCCGTCTCGAAGAGGTGGTCGCGGCCAACGGCGAGCACGCGGGGCGCGCGTCGGCCCACACGCACCGACTCCGTCGGCAGCACCATCGGCGCCGCCTCGGGGAGCAGTCGCGCCGCGAAGTCGAGCACGAGGCCGGGTACGCGGTAGCCGAGCGTGAGGTCACGGCTGCGCGAACCTTCTGGAGTCGGGAGGTGGGCCGTCACGTCGGCCCATGAGGCATGGGTCCACGCGGCCGTCGCCTGTGCGAGATCGCCCAAGACGGTCACCGATCCCGCGGGTGAGCGCCGACCGATCATCCGCAGCTGCATCGGCGAGAGATCCTGCGCCTCGTCGACGATGACGTGGCCGTAGGTGGACGTGTGACCCTCGAGGAGCTCGCGGGCCTCGTCGACGAGCGCGAGATCGGCCGCGGTCCACGGTGCATTGCGGACGCGCCGGATCGCGCGCTGTTCTTCGGAGTCAAGCGTCCCGTCGGCGCAGATCGCGAGCTGGTCGACGTCCGACAGCAGATCGCGGATCAGCGCGGACGGCGAGACCGCGGGCCACACCGCGTCGAGCGCGCCCCGCACCGCGGGATCGGCCCGGATCGCGCGCGTGATGTCGTGCGGGTCCGACTCGAGGAGTCCCATCCGGCGGTACGCGAAGTTCACGAGCCGAGTGCGGAGCGCGGCCCGTCCCACCTTGTACGGCATACCGCGCGCGACTTGCTCGTCGACGAGCGCGTTCACCTCCTCTGGTTCGATTGCCGCGCGTTGGAGCCCGAACCGCACAACGAATCCCTGCTCGAGGCGACGGCGCCGGCCCAAAACTGCGTTCGCGATCACAGCCGCCATGCGTGCGTCGCCCTTCACGAGCTGCGCCGCCACCGAGTCGGCAGCGCGGACCCGAACGTCGGGTACGAGATCAGCGAGCGTCACCTGGAGGACCGCTTCCTCGCCGAGCGACGGCAGCACCTGCGCGATGTACCCCAAGAAGGCACGGCTCGGACCGAGCACCATCACCTCCGCACGCGCCAGCTCGGGATGGTTGTAGAGGAGATAGGCGGCGCGGTGAAGACCGATGGCCGTCTTGCCGGTGCCCGGACCCCCCTGCACCGTCAGCACACCGGGAAGTGGTGCGCGGATCACCTCGTCCTGCTCCACCTGGATCGTCGCGACGATGTCGAGCATCACACCGGTGCGCGCGCGTTCGAGCTCGGCGAGCAACGCGTCGCCACCGCGGAGGCGGACCCCACCCAGTTCGGCCGCGCCCTCTCCGAACACGTCGTCGGCGATCGACAGCACCTGCCGCGCTTCGACCATGAGATGGCGCCGCCGCAGGAGGCCCCGCGCGTCACCCGGCCGCGCTTGGTAGAAGGGCTCGGCGACAGGCGTGCGCCACTCGACCACCACGGGATCAGAGCGCTCGTCCTCCACGTGCCGGCGCCCGATGTACCACTGGTTGCCGTCTTCCTGGTTGATTCGCCCGAACAGCAGTGGGCGGGGCGAGTCGCCGAGCAGTGCGATCCGGCGGCGCATCGCAACCTCGTGGTCGAGGTCCTGGAAGCCACCGGTCGACATGATCTGGTCGAACACGTGCTGGGTGCGGGCCTGCATCGCCGCGAGCGCGTCGTACGCGGTGCCGACGACGGCCTGCTCCACCGCAAGCTCGTCGGTCATCCTTGGGATCCTCGCTCGTGATCAGGCAAGCTGTGCGCATGGCAGAGCTCACGCTGATGGCGGTGCACGCGCACCCCGACGACGAGTCGAACAGTACCGGCGGCTCCCTTGCCCGCTATTCGGCGGAGGGCGTGCGCACCGTGCTCGTCACGTGCACCAACGGCGAGTTCGGAGACGCGCCGGGAAAGATCAAGCCCGACCAGGAGGGCCACGATCCCGACGACGTCGCCCGCATCCGACTCGGCGAGCTGAAGGTGGCAACCGAGGCGCTCGGCGTGTCGCATACAGAGGTTCTCGGCTATCGCGACTCGGGCATGAGGGACTGGACGCAGAACGAGGACCCACGCGCGTTCCACCATCAGCCTGACGACGTCGTCGCCGCACGCCTGATCGAGCTCTTCGAGCAGTTCCGCCCGCAAGTGGTGGTCACGTACTTCGCCAACTCGGGCTACAACCACCCCGACCACCTCAAGGCGCACGACGTCACGATCGCCGCGCTCGACGCGTGCGACATCCCCGACAAGCTGTACCTGATCGCGCGGCCACGGTCGTGGCGTGAGCGCATGCGCGAGATCGCCGAGGAGTACGGCATCGAGATGCCGCAACTTCCGCAAGCCCCACCGCCCACACCCACAGAACCGGGTCAGCCCGAGCAACCGCCGCGGCCGTTCGGCGTCGACGAGTCGCTCATCACCACATTCATCGACGGCAGCGCGTACGCCGCGCAGAAGCGCGCGGCGCTGGCGGCACACGCGAGCCAGCTCGACGGTTCGTTCTTCCTGCGGTTCCCCGAGGAAGCGTTCGCGAAGGCGTTCGGTTCCGAGTCGTTCATCCGCGAACGCGACACAACGGGCGCGCCCGTCCCCGAAGACGACTTCTTCGCCGGGCTCCGGTAACGCGCTCACTCGGGCTCCCACGCGAGCATCGGATCTCGGCGCGCGGCGCGGGCCATCATTCGGCGCGTGAGGTTCGAGAAGGTGCAGAGGTCGACGGCTTCGTCGGGAGACACCAATCGCCGTCGGGTCATCTCGAACTGCGGGTTCCACTCCTCGAGCTCGACCCGAGCCCACATCTTTGCGTGGACACCGCCGTGGTGGACACTTCCGTGCTCGTCCAGCTCCACGAAGCGCAGGCCAAACAGAAGATGCGATTCGACGACGTGCGAGCAGGCCTCTTCCCCAGACTTCACGAGCGAAGGTCTCGGCGGTGGTTTCGCCGACCTCCTTCCCGCCGCCTGGGAGGTCCCAAAGCCC
The DNA here is from genome assembly GCA_040880805.1 of Acidimicrobiia bacterium. Classification (NCBI taxonomy): domain Bacteria; kingdom Bacillati; phylum Actinomycetota; class Acidimicrobiia; species Acidimicrobiia bacterium. The sequence continues at coordinate 8,310 of JBBDHW010000062.1, forward strand.
GTCCTCGCCCGAGATCAAGACGATCTCGCCGGTTTCGGTGGCACAGATGCCGTGAGCACGGGTGCATGCTTCCGGATCGCACGCCTCCACGACGGCGAGCACGACCAACCGGCCGCCGAACGGCGGCGCGTGGAACTGCTCGAACACGTCCGCTTCGTCGAACTCCGGCGGCAACGGGGGACGCGCGCGAGGCTCGGGATCTCTTGCCGCTGACTCGTCGAGCGCGGGACGTGCCGCGTCGAGCCAGTCGCGCCCCCACTCGTGGACCGTCGCGTAGGCCTCGTCAACGGGAGCCCAGAAGCACGTCCAGACGACTCCGCCACCGTCGGGCGTCACGACATCCCACTCGTCGGACATTTCGACGGTGGCCCGGAGATGGAAGATGTGTCGCTCCTCCGCCCTGGCGATCAGCGTCGTCGCGAGATCGACCGGAGTGCCATCCCACAGCTCGGCGACTGCTTCGTCGCCCTCCACGCGGAGGATCTTCAAGTGGTTCCCGCGCGGGTAGGCGCGACCGTCGGCGGTGACGTCACAGTCGACCACGCCAGTCGGGCCGACGAATTGGCGATTGATGACCGCCAACTCGCGAACGAGCTCGAGGCCGAGGGCACCGGTCTCTTCCCATCCCTCGCGGAGCGCGGCCGCCGCGAAGCTCTCGCCCTCCTCGACGGTGCCGGACGGGAGTTGGATGCCGGCGAGCCCGTGATCGAACACCAGGAGCTCCGGCCCGGCTGGACCGGGGCGCGTGATGAGCGCGGTGACCTTCCGGATTGGCGGCGCCCATGCGGTCATGGTGCGATCACCACGCATGCGGTCTGGGGCGGCGATCCGCAGCGCCGAGTCGAGCACGTAGTCCTCACCGGGCCGCACCTCGCCGCTCGGGAGCTCGAACCCGCCGCCGTTCGTGCGGATCACCGCGCAGTGCCCGTCGGCGAAGAAGGGCACCACGGTGAGCCGCGTCACACGATCCACCGTCAGCTCGGGGCAGAAAGCCGAAGACGGCATTGGTGAATACACCGGCGAAGGTTGATGCGCGAGAGGTGGGAAAACGGCGGAACGACCGGCGGGCTACCTCGGTGGAATCGGCGCGCCGAACCGCGCGAGGAAACCTCGGAAAGGGCCGAGCGGAAGGGCACGTCGGGAAGGTACGACAAGTACGACCCGATTGCAAGCGGAAATAGCACGCCATAGAAAACCCGAAATATCTCGGGCCCCATTTCCGCTACCAACCCCCGGAGGAGGCGTGCGAAACGTCACAATAGAACATCCGCGTGCGCTTGACAAGTCAATTTCTGAGAAATCGACGCACGTAGGCTGCATCGATGCCGCTGCTGCGCAACGGTCGTACCGCCGGGGCCGTCACACGCGTGCAGGCGCTCGACGACGCGGTCGACTCCTGGTTCGACCGGGTCCGGAGCCCGATGCTCGACCCACTCTTCTACGGTCTCTCGTCGGCCGCCGACCACGGGCTCCTCTGGCTCTCGATCGGCAGCCTGCGCGCAGCGCGGCGCGGCGCCCCGGAGATCGCCCTGAAGCTCGGAGCGTCGATGGGTGTCGAGTCGGCACTCACCAACGGCCCGATCAAGATGTGCTTCCGGCGCGTCAGGCCCGAGCACGACATCCAGCCCCACGAGCCACTCCCCTACGGGATGCACCGGCCGATCTCGAGCTCCTTCCCATCGGGCCATGCGGCGTCGGCGTTCACCGCCGCGATGCTGTTGCACAACTCGCCGCTCGCTCCCGCGTTCTTCGTGCTCGCCGGCCTCGTCGCCACGAGCCGCGTGTACGTGAAGATGCACCACGCTTCCGATGTGCTGGTGGGTGCCGCGCTCGGCGTGGCGATGGGCGCGGTGGCGCGTCGCGTCCTGCCGCTCTGACGATGCGCGTGCCCGCCACAGACTCGATCACCGACAGGAACGATCCGCACGAACAGAACCGCGCGCGCGACGATCCCGACGGTGCGGCTCGGCGCGGTCTCTACGCCGTCGTGCTGCTCGCGGGAGTCTTCCTCGTCTACAACGCGCGCGGCCTGTGGTTCGGTGGTGACGAGTGGTTCATCATCACCGATCGCGGGCTGACCTCTGGTCCCGGGCACCTGGGGCTGTTCGAGCCGCACTACGAGCACTGGTCGACACTGCCGATCCTCGCGTTCCGTGGGCTCTATTCGGTGTTCGGGCTGCACTCGTACTGGCCGTACATCGCGATGGTCATCATCGTGCATCTCGCGATCGTCGTCCTGCTCTGGCACGTCATGGTGGGTTCGCAGGTCGACGGCTGGGTGGCGACGTGTGCGTGTGCGGTGTTCGCGGCCGCGGGCACAGGTTTCGAGAACCTCACCAACGCATGGCAGGTCCAGCTCATCTCGCCGATCGCGCTCGGCTTGGGCGCGATCCTCGTCACACCCGAGTCGGGAGCACGCTTCACCCGTCGGGATGCGATCGCGGCTGCGCTTCTCTCGGCCGCGGTGATGTGCTCAGGCGTCGCACTACCGATGCTGGTCGCGGTCGCGTTGATTGCATTCGTACGACGCGGCTGGCGAGTCACCGTGCTCACGGTCGCGGTCCCGGCTGCGCTTTACGGCTGGTGGTATCTCGCGTACGGGCGTTCCGAACCATTCGTCGCGAAGCCTGCACCCCGCGCGGTTCCCAAATTCGTGTGGAACGGTCTCACCGACGCGCTCGGCGACATCGCGCGCATCCAGGTGGTGGGGACGCTGGTCGTGGTCGCGACCCTCGTGTGGCTCGCCGTCCGCCTCGTGCGGGGACGCGACACCAGCCATCTCATCGTCCCCGTGGCACTCGCGATCGGCGGCATCACGTTCCTCGCGGCGACGGGGTACCGCCGCGGGAACCTGGGAGTGGTCTTTGGTCGCGAGGTGTTCTCGGTAGATCCTGCGACGTCGAGGTACGCCTACGTCACGATCGCCTTCGTTCTCCCGGTGGTCGCGCTCGCGTCCCAGAGCCTGTTCCGGGGCAGCAACGGCCGGAGGATGCTGCTCGCGGCGATCACGATCGTGCTCGTCGTCGCTCAGGCCCGAAAGCTCGATTACTGGACCGACCTGGCCAGACCCGGCAAGCGGAGCGATCGTGGCGCGGTTCTCGCGACCGCGGCGTTGGCGCGCGGCAGTCGGAAGTTCCTGCTGAGCCGGCCGTTGAACGTGTTCGAGCCCCAGGTGAGTGTCGGCGAGATCGTCCAGATGGACCACGACGGAAAGCTGCCCCCACTCGACGAGGCAACGGCAGCCGACCGTCTGACGGTGCTCGCCCGGCTCGACCTCGTCGTCGGTCCCGACCCGGTGGTTCCCACGCGCGCCGTGGCGCACATCGAGTCGGCGCGACGGATCAGCACGACCACCGACACCGAAGGTTGCGTCGTCGCCCGCGCTCGGCCCGGTAACGAGCTTGTGCTTCGTCTCGACGGGCCCGGCACGTTCCGCGTCCGCGGTGAGGGGCCGCTCGTCCTCCGCCTGCGCGACGGGCGCAACGTAGAAGGAGAGACCGTGGGTTCTTTGCTCCCCGGCGACCACGACCAGGTGGTGAGCGCGGGCACGGCTAACGACCTCCTCGTCCTCTCGCTCCCCACCGACCACCCCACCGTGCTCTGCGAGGTTGTGCAGTAGCCTCGAAGGCGTCGCCCCAACGGGAGGTTCTACAGTGGCCCGCTCCGTCGCCGTCACGTTCGACTACCGCTGTCCCTTCGCCTACAACGGCAGCCTCGCGGTGATCAATGCGATCCGCGACGGCAACCAGATCGACTTCCGCTTCGTGCCGTTCTCGCTCGATCAGGTGCACGTCCCCGAGGAGGAGCCCCCGATGTGGGAGCGGGAGCCCGAGGAGTGGGGCACCGGGATGCGCTCGTTGCTCTACGGGATCGCCGTGCGCGACGCGTTCTCGGACGATTTCTTCGACGCGCACCTCGCGCTCTTCGCCGCGCGCCACGAGCACGGCAAGCAACTCGCCGACGAAGACGTGCTGAAGGAAGCGGTCGCTTCGGTCGGGCTGGATGCCGACGCGGTGGCGGAGGAAGCGTGGAGCGGTCGACCGCTCAAGACGCTCCAGGCGGAGCACACCGAGTGCGTCGACAAGTACGGCGTGTTCGGGGTGCCGACCTACCTCGAAAACGGCCAGGCCGCGTTCGTGCGCTTCATGGATCGCGGCAACGTGGAAGACCTCGAGCGCATGCTCGAGTTCCTCACGTGGAGCTCCCTCAACGAGTTCAAACGCCCGAGGGTTCCGCGCTAAGGGCCTGCCGACGAAGCGCGCCGCTACGACTGCACCAGGTCGTCGATCGCTTCACTCCACTCGTCGTAACCCGGGTCTCGCCACATGTCGTGAACACACGATGAGGTGAGATCGCGCACGTAGAGATGCAGCGTGGGTGCTTCGTCGGCAAGCTCGATGAGCTCCGAGCTACGCGAGAACGGCGGCGCCTCACCGAGCACGTCGACCAGCGCGACGACGGCCACGATCCGGCTCCGGCACCTCGGACAGGCCGAAACGGTCGCTGCGTCGAGGTTGTCGGTGAGCGCCAGCAGCGCGGCGGCCTCGTCGACGTCGAGTACCACCTCCCCGCCCTCGTCGTCGAGGAAGGCGAGCGCGGGCGCGATCACACCCGCAAAGTACTGGAAGAATCAATCGCGGTCCGGCGGATGCGGCGACGAGCGAGCGGAGCGAGTCGAGTTGCTCGCCAGCGAGCGAGCGCCCGAGAGCCGGGTATCCCGGCTCGCAGCGAACGAGCGCATAGGTAGGTAGCCTCCGCCTGTGCGCGCGCTCGTCGTTGCGGATCAGCAGCTCGTGGTCGAGACGCGTCCGGATCCGGAGCCACAGGCCGGCGAAGTGCTGGTGCGCGTGCACGGCGCAGGCCTGAACCGTGCCGATCTCGCGCAGCGCGCCGGCTTCTACCCCGCACCGCCGGGCGTGCCCGCCGACATCCCCGGGCTCGAGTTCTCAGGGGAGGTTGCCGCGCTCGGCTCCGGCGTCGACGCGCTCACCCTCGGCGACCCGGTGTTCGGCCTCGTGGGTGGAGGCGGGCAGGCCGAGCTGCTCACGGTGCCGGCCGCGCACTGCGTCCGTGTGCCCGACGCACTCGACCTCGTCGCCGCGGGCGGGATCCCCGAAGTGTTCGTCACGGCACACGACGCGATGGTCACGCAAGCGACCCTCGAACCGGGCGAAGTGGTGCTCGTCCACGCCGCCGGCTCCGGTGTAGGTACCGCCGCGATCCAGCTCGCCCACGCGATGAGCTGCACTGTCGTCGGCACCTCACGCACGCCCGAGAAGCTCGAGCAGTGCCGCGCGCTCGGGCTCGACCACGCGATCGTGGCGCCTCGCGACCTCGACCCGGTCGCGCTCGCCGACGCGATCACGGCCGCGGCCGGACCGATCGACGTCACCATCGACCTCGTCGGCGGCAACTACCTCGTCACCGACGTGCGCGCTGCCGCCCGGCTCGGGCGCATCGTGATGGTCGCATCGCAGGCCGGAGGTCGCGCCGAGCTCGAGATCAGCCTGCTGATGGGCAAGCGCCTCAGAGTGCACGGCACCGTGCTCCGCGCGCGCGATATCGCCGAGAAGACAGCGGCTACCGAGGCTTTCGCGCGCGACGTCGTGCCGTTGCTCGCCGACGGTCGGGTGGCACCGGTCGTCGCCCGTACCTTCCCGCTCGAAGGTGCTCCGGAGGCCTACGACCTGCTTGCGGCCGACGCGGTGTTCGGCAAGATCGTGCTCGACCTCACGGAGCGCTGAGTCTCCCGCTCTTGGCGCCTCAGCCGATGTAGACGGTGATGCGCGTGGGATCGGCCGCGGAGTCGACCACGAACGGTCGCTTGCCGTCGAGCGCGATCACCCACCGCACGGTCCCGAGCGCATCGTCGAACTTGCGGACGAGCACCAGGTGGTGGTGGTCGTCGTACTGCAGCAAGAGGTTGCCGAAGTACGTTCGGGGATGGTCCTCCTGTGTCACGTCGAAGCTCGCCGCCGGTGCGATCGTCACGGAGAGGAACGCCGCGCCGTCCAGCGAGAACTCGCGCGGGGGATCGCCGTCGGAGAACGGTGGGTCCTTGTACTCCACCACGTAGCCGGGAGGTGTCCCGTTCCCCAACGACCGGAAGCTGAACATGACCTGGTCGAGACAGCCGGCGACGCCCGCGGTTGCGTCGGTCAGGAACCCGATGGGACGCGGTCCCACCGACGCGGCGCGTGCAGTGGTGCCGTGGAACGTCGGGCACGGCCCGGCGGGTGTGCCGGTCGAGCCAGTAGTGGTGCTGGTCGTCGACCCGGTCTGTGAGGAACTGCCGTCACACGCCCCGAGCGCGAGCGCGAACACGCAGGCAACGAGAACGAGGCGCACCAGGCTGAGGCTAGATGCCGGGAGCTGCCGGATCGGGTGGCGGAGTCCCGGCAGTACGATCTGGTCGCGATGGGAACGCTCGCCGAGCGACTCGGGTACGCGCCCGACGCCAAACTGCTGATCGTCACCTGCGTCGATCTCGGCTTTACGCATTCGGCGAACGTCGCGATCTACGAAGCCGTGCGTGACGGCGTCGCAACGAGCGCGTCCCTGATGGTCCCCTGCCCGTGGGCGCGTGACGCCGCGGCGCTCTATCGAGGTGAAGACGTCGGCGTGCAGCTCACGCTGAACGCCGAGCACGAGGCCTACCGGTGGGGACCGATCACGCATTCACCCAGCTTGCTCGACGGCGACGGCGGTTTTCCTCGCACGATCGAGGACGCGTGGGACCACGCCGACCTCGACGAGGTCCGGCGGGAGTGTCGTGCGCAGATCGAGCGCGCCATCGTGTGGGGCTTCGACGTGAGCCATGTCGACAGCCACCTCGGCACGCTCGAGCAACGGCCCGATTTCTTCGACGTCTACCTCGAGCTTGCGGTCGAGTTCGGTCTTCCGATGCGGCTCGGCGACAGTGAGGGTGAGCGTATCGCCGGGTTCCCGTTTCGGCGTCTCGCCGCCGAAGAGGGCGCAGTGTTCCCCGACCGGGTCCTCGTGTGCCCGCCTGGTGCACAACGGCGCGTCGAGCGACTGCTGTTCGAGCTCGAGCCCGGAGTCACCGAGATCTGTCTCCATCCCGCGGTCGACAGCGATGAGCTGCGCGCTGCGTGCGCCGACTGGGCCGGAAGGGTCGAGGACCACGCGTACCTGTGCCGCGATCCGTCGCTCCGCGACCTCGTCGCTCGCGCTGACGCAACCCTGATCGCTTGGCGCGAGCTCCACGAACTCCAGCGCGCCGGCTGAACCCTGACCATGGGTCGCTCACGACGAGCCGGGGTACCCGGCCCGCGGCCGTTCGCTTCTAGAACTCGGTAGAGCTCGCGACGCGCTCGAGTCCTTCTCGGAAGGCAGACGTGGCAGTGGAGACGAGCAGGTCGAGCAGTTTCCCAGGATCACCTGCCGTCTTCATGCGTCCTTGCATGAACGCCACGCTCGGCTCGAGTTCTCCTCGTGCGATTGCCATTGCATCCGCATACGGGACCGTCAACGAGACGTCGGCGTCACTGAGGCCGCCGAGGCCGACCTCGGCACCCTTCGCGTACAGCTTCACTTCTCCATTGGGGCTCCCCGTCACCGCGCACTCGACGCTTGCTCCGCCGACCGATGGCACCGCGGCGCGCACCGCGTCGAGCCACTCGGCACTCAGGAACTGGGCCACCGCGTGAACCTACCGCTCCCCACCGCGCCGGTACATTCCACCGGTGTCCCGGGTCTCCGCCGCGCTGGTCGCGCTCGTCGTCTTCACGCTCGCCGCTCCTCTCGAAATCACGGCTTCGACGCGGTCGGCGGTCGACCAGTCGACGATCCATTGGCGAGCGTGCGGGCGAGCGTTCCAGTGCGGCTCGATCATGGTGCCGGTCGACTACGCGAGTCCCGAGGGCGAACACACTCGCATCGAGGTTGCACGCCGGCGCGCCCTCGATCCGGAACACCGAATCGGCTCGTTGGTGATCAACTTCGGCGGTCCGGGCGACCCCGGCGCCCACACGCTGCGCGACTTCGCTGCCGACGTGCCGACGGAGATCCGCGAGCGTTACGACCTCGTGAGCTTCGACCCACGCGGCACGGGGAAGTCCCGTCCCGTCGACTGCATCGACGACGCAACCACCGACGAGCTCTACGCCACGGATCCGACCCCCGACACCGACGCCGAGCTGCGTGCGTTCTACGACGGGACCGAGGGCGGCATCGACTTCGTGCAGGCGTGCGTGGACCGATTCGGCTCCTGGCTCGCGCGCGTCGGGAGCCGGAATGTCGCTCGCGACCTCGATGTGCTCCGGGCCGCGCTCGGTGACCGCGCACTCACGTACCTCGGCTACTCCTACGGTACCGTGATCGGTTCCGTCTACGCGCAGCAGTTCCCCGAACACGTCGGTCGGCTGGTGCTCGACGGGCCCGTCGACTTCTCTGCCGACAGCGCGGGCGACCTCGACGACTCCACCGCGGCCTTCGAGCGTGCACTCCACGACTTCCTCGACCATTGCGCGCACGACAGCGAGTGTGCGTTTCGATCCGACGGACATCCCCGCGCCGCGCTCACCAAGCTCCGCGACCGGTTCGAGGGCGGTCTGACCCTTCCCGTCTACGGCGAGAACGGACGACGTTCCCGGCGTCGCGCCGGGGTCGCGGCGTTCTATACCGCGGTCCTCTCCGGTCTGTACGACGAGGAGTTCGGATGGCCGAACCTCGCCGACGCGCTCGACCTCGCCAAGCACGGCGACGGAACGGTGCTGCAGTTGCTCGCCGACTCTTATAACGGCCGACGCGACGACGGCACGTACGACAGCATCGGCGAGTCGTCGGGGATCATCGTGTGTGCGGATCAACCCGATCCGATGGAGAGCTTCGAGTCGTACGTCGCCGAGTACAACCGAGCCTCGCAGGACTATCCGTTCCTCGGTGGCTACGCCACCGACGTGCCCCTCGGATGCGACGCGCGACTTCCGAGAGCGGCTGAGTCCGAGTTGCTCGGCGACGTGCGGGCCTCGGGCGTTGCGCCGGTCCTCATCGTGGGAACCACGGGCGATCCGGCCACTCCCTACCCGGGCGCCCGCGATCTGGTTGGTCGGATCGACGGGTCCCGTCTCCTCACGTTCGTGAGCACCGAGCACACCGCCTACACGAAGAACGGCTGCATCAACCGTGCCGTCGACCGCTACCTGCTGAGTGGCCGTCTACCTCGCGCGGGCACGCGCTGCAAGCGCTAGGAGCGAACGGCTACGAGCCGGGTACCCCGGCTCGTAGTGAGCGACCCATGGTGAGGAGCGAACGGCTACGAGCCGGGTACCCCGGCTCGTAGTGAGCGACCGATGGTGAGGCGCGAGCGCCTAGCGGGGGACGTCCTTCCAGGGAAGGTCGCGCGACACATCGGGCTCCTTCGCCAGACCGAGCACACGCTCGCCGAGGATGTTGCGCATGATGTCGGACGTGCCACCCTCGATGGTGTTGGCCTGCGCGCGCAGGAAGCCGCGCGCGATGCCGAGATGATCGTCGCCCGCGGCAGGATCGAACGTTTGAGAACGCGTTGTCTGCTCGAGTCCCCCGCCCTCCCACGCGACCCCAAATGGGCCTTCGAGGTCGACCGCGAGCTTCTGCAGCCGTTGGTTGTACGTCGCCTGTTGGAGCTTCGTGATCGAGCCTTCCGGCCCGACCTCGTCCCCACTCCGGCGCTTGTCGGCGGCGCGCTGGTTGTTGAGCCGGATCAGCCGGCCGTCGATCCACGCCTGCGCGAGCCGTTGCCGGATTCGCAGATCGACGACCGGACGGTGCCGCTCGATCAGCCGTGCGACCGAGTTCCCGCCGACGGCCTCACCGCCGGCCGAGCCCGCGCCCGACAGCGAGACCCTCTCGTTCATCAGGGTGGTGAGCGCCACCCGCCATCCCTCGCCCTCGGGGCCGATCCGAGCGGAGTCGGGAACACGCGAGTCGGTGAAGAAGACCTCGTTGAACTCGGCATCACCGGTGATCTGTACGAGCGGCCTCACCTCCACACCCGGCGCGTGCATGTCGACGATGAAGTAGCTGAGCCCGCGGTGTTTTGGTTGATTCGGATTGGTACGGGCAACGAGCATCCCGTACTTCGCGACGTGACCGAGCGTGGTCCAGACCTTCTGACCGTTCACGATCCACTCGTCGCCGTCGCGCACTGCACTCGTGCTGAGACCGGCGACGTCGGAGCCCGCGCCGGGCTCGCTGAAGAGCTGGCACCAGATGTCTTGGTTCGTGGCGATGCCGCGCAAGTAGCGGTGCTTCTGGTCCTCCGTACCCCACTCGATCACCGTGGGCCCGCCCATGCCGATGCCGAGGATGTTCCAGGGCCGCGGCACGCGGTAGCGGTCGATCACCTCGCCGACCTGGCGCGCTTGGAGCGGTGACAGCGACAAACCTGCGCCGTATTCCGCCGGCCACGTGGGTGTCGCGTACCCGGCCTCGCCGAGCCGCACCCACCAGTGGTCCACGTCGAGCGTCGCAGGCAGCGCGGCGAGGCGTTCGTCGTCGCCGGCATCGATCGCCTCGATCCAGCCCGCCGGCAGGTTCTCGCGCAGCCATGCGAGCGCCTCGGCGCGCAGCTGTTCAGCTGTGAACTCCGCCAGGCTCGTAGCCACAGGCAGATCGTACCGGGCACACTCCACGCCTCGCGCCGCCCGCGTGCGTAGTCTCGCCGGGAGTGATCACGGCGTGGCGTTACGTCAGCGGGGTCGAGGGACGCACCGAGGTCGAGCCCGACCAGCTCGGTTCCGCAGTCGACCCGGTCCACGCGGTCGTCTGGGTCGATTGCGCGTCGCCGGCGCCCGCCGATCTCGAGTGGCTGAGGAAGCAGCTCGGCATCGGACCGGTCGTGGTCGACGCGTTGACCAACCCGGAGCAATCCACCAAGCTGCTGCGCTACGGCGACTACTTCCACGTGGCCATCCACGACTGCGAGTTCCGCGGCCGCGGTCTCGAGCGCCGAGAGATCGACCTCGTCATGGGACCGGGATGGTTGGTCACGGTGCGCCATCCCACCGAAGGGAGCACGCCGGTCGACGTCGCAGCGGTCGCGCGCGAGTTCGAGCTTCAGCGCACGGAGCACAGCAAAACGGAGGAAGGCTTCCTGCTGTGGGCGCTCTTCGACGTGATCATCGACCGCTACTTCAACGTCAACGACGCCATCGACGAGCACCTCGAGCGTGTCGAAGAGATCGTCTTCGCCGACAAGCGAGGCGCCGGTATCCCACGTGACGTGTTCTCGCTCCGCAGAGACCTCATGCTGTTCCGACGCTCGGCCGCACCGGTGCGAGAGGTGCTGAACGCGATTATCCGACGGGAGGTGTCGTTCGTCAGCGAAGAGGCCATCGTCCACTTCCAAGACCTCTACGACCGTCTCCTCCGGGTGATCGATCTCATCGAATCACAGCGGGATCTGCTCACCGGTCTGCTCGAAGCCGACCTCGCCGTCATCTCCAATCGCCTCAACGAGGTGATGAAGAAGATGACGTCGTGGGGCGCGATCCTGATCGTCGCAACCCTCATCGCGTCGATCTACGGGATGAACTTTCCCAACATCCCGATGCTGCATTGGGAGTATGGCTATGTGTTCGCGCTCGCCTTGATGACCGCGCTGACCTTCGGGCTCTACTACTGGTTCAAGCACCGCGACTGGCTGTAGTGCCGCGTCAACCAACATTTCCCTGGTCCGCAAGCTGCCCTCAGAGTGCTGAGGAGCTACTGGGTCTGCATCGACAGATCGGCTTCGGCCGCCGGATCAACGAACGGCGCTCCGTCGACGTCGACCACGACGCGACGG
>JBBDHW010000062.1:20110-53941 GCA_040880805.1 Acidimicrobiia bacterium
GCGTCCCGGTGAAGCGGAACGGCGGGCGGTACTCGTCGATGACCGGCATGCCCATGTCGTACCCGCAACAGAGCCCTTCGCCTGTGATCGAGAACCGGGTAGGCGTGAACCGTCGTATCTCGGTGGAACCCGCGGCATTGCCGTCGACGAGGAGCGTCCCGGTCCCGCGATGCTCTCCGCTCTTGTCGAAACGGAATGCCAGGGTGTGGTGGCCAGGGGTCAGCTCGACATCCGAGGTGACCCGGTACTCCTCGAGCCCCGCGAAGTTGTGGACGTAATGGAGCCGGCGGTCGCGGACGAAGAACGCGTAACCGCCGAAGATGGAGCCTTGCGCGAGCAACATCCCCTCCACGTCGAAGCCCGGAAGCTCGACCTCGGCGGTAATGGCGTGCGTACGGTTCCGTAGGTTCACCGCGGCTTCCTCGGTGACCGGACCGGCCATCGGGTAGTACACGTAGCGGCGGCGCGGCACATGGCCCGCCGCCTCCTCGCCGTACAGGCGGTCGAACGGCGTGTTGTCGAGCGGGAGCACCCGGTACTTCGCCGCTTCGATCCACCATCGCTCAACGAGCTCGCGGAGCAACTCTGGCCGCTCCGCCGCGACGTCATGACACTCCGACACGTCCTCGTCGACGTTGTACAGCTCCCACTGGTCGTCGTCGAACAGCACGCTCGGATCGGCGAGCGGGTGGTACACGACCGCCTTCCACCCACGGTGATAGATCGCGCGGCAGCCCAACATCTCGTAGTACTGCGTGTCGTGCTTCGACGCCGCGTCCGGGTCGGTGAGCGTCTCGGCGAAGCTGACTCCTTCGATCGGACTTTGTGCGACGCCCCCGATCGACGCCGGCGCGTCGACGCCGACCATGTCGAGGATCGTCGGAACGAGATCGATGGCGTGCACGTACTGCCGCCGGACCGCTCCACGCGCCTCCAGACGTGCCGGCCACGACACGATGAGCGGGTCGGCCACACCTCCCTCGTGAACCTCTCGCTTCCAGCGGTGGAACGGCGTGTTGCCGGCGACCGTCCAACCCCACGGGTAGTTGTTGTGCAGTCGCGGTCCGCCGAGCTCGTCGATCCGAGTGATCGCTTCCTCCACCGTGCGCTCGGCCTGGTTCCACGGTCGCGTGTCGTTGATCGAGCCGGTGACGCCGCCTTCCGAGGACGCGCCGTTGTCGGAGAGCAGGAACACGAGTGTGTTGTCGAGCTCTCCCAGCTCGTCGAGGAAGCCGAGCACGCGTCCGATGTGATGATCGGCATGACTCAAGAACGCGGCGAAACACTCCTGGAAGCGTGCCGCGAGCCGTTGCTCTTCGGGCGCGAGCGAGTTCCAGGCCGGCACCCAGCCGGGGCGGGGTGACAGCTCGGTGCTTGCCGGGAGCAGCCCCATGGACTGCTGGCGGGCGAAGGTTGCGTCGCGCCACACGTCCCACCCGGCGTCGAAGCGGCCGCGGCAGCGCTCGATCCACTCGGGCGGCGCGTGGTGCGGCGAGTGGCACGCGCCCGTACAGAAGTACGTGAAGAACGGCTTGTGCGGGTCGGCGGCCTTCAGGTCGGCGATGAACTCGATCGCCCGGTCGGCCAGATCCTCGGTGAGGTGGTAGCCGTCCTCGAACGACCGCGGTACGGGTACGCGGTGGTTGTCGTGCACGAGCGACGGCGCAAATTGGTGCGTCTCGCCGCCGTGGTACCCGTAGAACCGTTCGAAGCCACGTCCGAGCGGCCAGCGCGCACGCGACGCGCCGAGGTGGCGCTCCTCGTCCGGCGTGAGATGCCACTTCCCCACCGCGTACGCGGCATACCCGTGCGGCACGAGCATCTCGGGAAGGAAACCGTGCTCCTTGTCGATCCGCGCGTGATACCCCGGGAAGCCGGTCGCGAGATCGGTGATGCGACCCATGCCGACGCTGTGGTGGTTGCGACCCGTCATCACGCATGCGCGCGTGGGTGAGCACAACGCCGTGGTGTGGAAGTTCGTGAAGCGAAGTCCGTTGGCCGCGAGCCGGTCGATGTTGGGGGTCTCGATGTCGGAGCCGAAGCAGCCCAGTTGCGCGAAGCCGACGTCGTCGAGCAGCACGATCAGGACGTTCGGTGCACCCCCGGGCGCACGCACCGGATCGGGCCACCACGGCGCGGACTCGCGCCGGTACCGACCGACGACCCCGGGGAACGGATCCCAGGCACTCACAACCAACCTCCCGGACGAGCGGACGCCCGACGTTACGCGACGTCGCGCCGGTTTGCGACGACGCGACTGAGACGCCAGCCCACTTCCAGCAACACGATCGCGATCCCCGCGATGATGCCCGCTTCCACGAGCACGTCGTCGGGCGGAAGCTGCAGCGCGTAGAAGTCGCGCAGGCCGGGGATCGCGAGAATGAGTGCGACGGAACCCGCCATCGCGCCCACCAGCAGCGTCTTCCACCAGTTGAACGGCCGGGCCTGGATCACGAGCACCCAGAGGCCGACGACGACCAGCACCAACGTCGCGGTCGTGCGCGCCTCGATCAGCACGAGGTCGTGGCCGAACCGCGCGACGCCGTAGCTCACGAGCGTGGCCACGAACGCGACGATGCCGGCCGGCACCGTGAAGCGCAGTACTCGTTCGACAAACCCGGGGATGTACCGGCGCGAGTTGGGCGCGATGGCGAGGAAGAACCCCGGGATCCCGATCGTGAACGTGCTGATGATCGTGAGGTGCCGCGGCAGGAACGGATACCTCCAGCCGGCGATCACCACCGCGATCGCAAGGAATGTGGCATAGACGGTCTTGGTGACGAAGAGGTTCGCCGAGCGCTCGATGTTCGCGATCACCCGCCGACCTTCGGCGACGACACCGGGCATCGTCGCGAACTTTCCGTCGAGCAGGACGAGCTGCGCGACCGCGCGTGTGGCGGCGGCGCCAGAGCCCATGGCCACCCCGATGTCGGCATCCTTCAGCGCGAGGGCGTCGTTCACGCCGTCACCCGTCATCGCGACGACGTGCCCCTTCGACTGGAGCGCGCCGACCATGGCCCTCTTCTGCTGGGGTGTGACCCGGCCGAACACCGAGTTGGCTTCGAGCACTTCGGCGAGCTCCGCCTGGTCTTCGGGGAGTTCGCGCGCGTCGACGCCCGTTCCCGCGTCCGGGAGCCTGACGCGTGCGGCGACCGCCGCCACGGTGCGCGGGTTGTCACCCGAGATCACCTTGAGGATCACACCCTGCTCGTGGAAGTACTGCAACGTCTCGGCGGCGTCGGGGCGGATCTTCTCCGCGAACATCACGAGCGCCTTCGGTACCAGCCCGGGTGGCAGCGTGTCGTTCTCGAGCGCGGCATCGCTGCGGGCGAGTACGAGCACACGACGACCGCCGGCAGCGAGCTCGTCGCCGCGCCGGCGCGCGGGCAGCGACGAGTCGGCGAACACCATCTCCGGAGCTCCCATCACCCATGAGCCCTGACCGTCGAAGCTCGCCGCACTCCACTTGCGCGCCGAGGAAAACGGGATCGCCCGGCTGCGGTTCCAGCCGTCGGGCGACGTGAACGTAACGGCAAGCGCGTCGAGTGTCGCGTTGCGGTTCTCGTCGGCGGCAAGCGCGCCGAGTGCAGCGGAAACGTCACTGCCGTCGAGCTGCTCGACCTCGTCGAACACGATCTCGCCCTCGGTGAGCGTGCCGGTCTTGTCGAGGCACACGACATCGACGCGCGCGAGGCCTTCCACCGCGGGAAGCTCCTGCACGAGCACGTTGCGCCGCGCCAGCGTGACCGCAGCGACCCCGAACGCGATGCTCGTGAGCAGGACGAGCCCCTCGGGAACCATGCCCACCACTCCCGCGACGGTCCCCCGCAGCGCCGCGTCGAGCTGGTCGTCGCGAAGCTGGCTCCAGAGGAGCAACGCCGACGTGGGGATCAGCGCCCACGTGACGATGCGAAGGATGAGGTTGATGCCCTCCATCAGCTCCGAGCGGGTGAGCTGGAACCGGCGCGCCTCGGTGGCGAGCTTCCGCGCGTACGAGTCTCCTCCGACCGCCGTCGCCTGGAACCGGCCGCTACCGGCCACGACGAAGCTTCCCGAGAGGACCTCGTCGCCGGGATGCTTGTCGACCGGGTCGCTCTCGCCCGTGAGCAGCGACTCGTCGACCTCGAGCCCCACCGCGAGCTGGACCACGCCGTCGCAGGAGATCTGATCGCCGGCGCGTAGATCGAGGAGATCGTCGATCACCACCTGTTCCACCGCGATCTCTGCGACCTCGCCCGCTCGAACGACCCGCGCACGCGGCGCGTTCAACACTGCGAGCTGGTCGAGCGTCCGCTTGGCGCGGAGCTCCTGGATGATGCCGATTGCCGCGTTCGCAAAGAGCACGATGCCGAAGGTCGCGTCCTGAATGGGACCGACCACGATGATGACGGCGAGCATCGCGCCGAGGATCGCGTTGAACCGCGTGAAGACGTTCGCGCGGATGATCTCGTTGATCGTGCGGCTCGTACGCTCGCCGGTGTCGTTCACCGCACCGCGCGCCACGCGCTCCTGCACCTCGGCAGCGGCGAGGCCCGTGGGGGGCGTCGTGAACTCGGGTGGCTGCGACGCGGGGAGCGCGGTGTCGCCCGATGTGAGCGGCGCGGTCACCGGTCGACGCCGAGGTTCAGGACTCGACCCGTACGAGGGCAATCTCGCCGGTGGCGTCGTCTTCGAGCACCCGGTAGCCGCCGAGCTCGGCGAGACGCTGGCGGCCTTCGTCGGGTCCGATCGCGATCAGCTCGTCGCCCGCTTGGAGCTGAACCGGGCCGCGTGGCCGGTAGAGGTAGCGCCCGGCGCGGCGGATCGCGAGCAGGTAGTAGCCGGTCTCGAGCTCCAGCTGCGCCTCGGCAAGCGTGCGTCCGTCGAGGAACGAACCCGGCGAGACGGGGATGCGCGCGATCACCTCGTCGCTGTCGCCGAGCGCGATCGCGAGGACGGGATGCATTTCCTCGCCCTCTTCGACGAGCCACACCATCTGCTGCGCCGCGTCGCCGAGCTCTTCGGCCGCGCCTCCGAGGTGTAACAGCCCGCGCAAACCCGACGGCTCGACCTGTTCAGCCGCGCTGCGCAACACCCAGATCTCGAGACGCTCGCGCATCTCGTCGAGCCGGTCTTCGAGGTGATTCACCTCCGCGGCGAGGCTCTGGTCATTGAAGAGCAGCGCCGAGTATGCGAGTCCGATCGCAACCTCCGACACGTTCTTCATCTCCACGAGCACATCGACGGCGCGATCGAGGTCGGTGATGATCGCCGGGTCCTCGTCGGTTCCCGGTGGGCGCCACTCGGGTGCACCCGCGAGCTCACGGAGCTCGGCGATTCCCTGCGCCGGTCCCCGCAGGATGAGCACGTCGCCATCCAACAGCATCTCGTCACCGTCGGGATCGAAGAGCCACTCATTGCCGCGGCGGATCGCGACCACGCGCATCCCGACTTCGACCGGAAGCGCGACGTCGGCGAGCGAGCGGCCCGCGAGCGCGCTGTCGGCCCGGACCCGCACGCGATGCGAGACCTCCTCGGCGGCCGCGAGGTCGGCGACGAGGCCCGCGGGGATCCCGAGCTTGTGGGTGACGATGTGGGCGATGTCGACGCCGGCGTTGCCCATGCGTTCGATCGCGGAGAGCACGTGCAGCACGCTCGACATCTCCTCGGCGTCGCGAGGTGATCGAGCAGCGAGGACGCACACCTCGCGCATCGCGTGCGCGAGATCCTCGAGCCGCTCTTCGAGGGCCTCCACCTCGTTGGCCATGCGCGCGTCACCGAAGAACAGGGCGGCATACGCCAAGTCGACCATGAGCTCGGAGGTGTCTTTCGCCTCCGAGAGCATGGTCTTGAGATTGCGGGGTTGGTCGTCGGGTGCCATCAGCTCCCGGCAGGGCCGGTCCCGAAGAGGATAACCCGCGATATCGTGCGCGCCCTCTGCCACTCGAGCCGCCAGTCGAGCCCGCCAGTCGAGCCCGCCAGTCGAGCCCGCCAGTCGAGGAGGTCGCAATGGCGATCCAGCTCCCCTATTACCTGTCGCTCCCGACCACCGACCCGCCGTTCCCCGGCGTGCTCGTCGTCCACGAGGGGATGGGCATCTCCGCGCAACTCCTCCGGCTCTCCGAACGTCTCGCGGCGGAGGGCTACGCCGTGTGTGCGCCCGACTTCTTCTTCCGCTCCGGCGGACCCGAAGCAGCCGATTTCACGGAGCTCATCGGCTCCATCACACCG
The DNA here is from genome assembly GCA_040880805.1 of Acidimicrobiia bacterium. Taxonomy (NCBI): domain Bacteria; kingdom Bacillati; phylum Actinomycetota; class Acidimicrobiia; species Acidimicrobiia bacterium. Next base: position 26,321 of record JBBDHW010000062.1, read on the forward strand.
GAGCAACTGAAGGGCGACCTCGCGACGGGCATCGGGCACCTGCGCGACGCAGGTGCCTCGTCGATCGGCGTCACCGGCTTCTGCATGGGCGGGTGGTTCACGTACCGCGCCGCGCTCTGGGCGAAGGGTCTCGGCGTGCAGGCGGCGGTGCCCTTCTACGGCGGCGGGATCGCACGCGAGATCGGTGATCCTGCGTGCCCCACGCTCCTCTTCTTCGGCGGGCGTGACGAGTACATCTCCACCGAGGACATCGAGGCGGTCCAGCGGCACCACGGAAACGACGTGATCGTCTACCCCGCCGCCGAGCACGGCTTCATGCGCGACGGCTCACCGAACTACGACGAGGCATCGGCTACCGACGCATGGAAGCGAATGCTCGCCTTCTTCGGCGAACACCTCGCCTGATCACGGGCGGCGGGAGCGGTGACGAAGAGAGCGCAGCGAGCGAAGGAACTCGCCAGGAGCGAGCGGCCGCGAGGCGGTATCCCGCCGAGCAGCGAGTGACGAATCGTTAGGTCAGCCCCAACGCGACGATCGCGAGAATCAGCGCGAGCGCTCCGAGCAAGTCGAGGCTCGACGTGACGATCGGGATCGCGTGGTTGTCGGGGTCAAGGCCGAGCCGGTACGACGCGACCGCGCCGTAGAAGCCCACCAGCACCGCGAACGTCGTGGAGATCGCGCCTGCAACCATGGCGACGGCGATCATCTCGAGCGAACCCGGGCTCTCCAGGCCGACGACGGCCGCCGCGATGTCGGCCGACACGCCGAGCAACAGGAAGACGGGTACCGCGTAGAGGATTACGAGCAGCACGTCGTCGGCAACCGCGCGCAGGCGCCATCGGGCGGGCTGGAGCGTGCCGAGGTGCAGCTTGGTCGACACCCGCGCCCCCAGGATGCTGCCGAGCGCGCCCGAGTCCTCGAGGAACGGCGGCACGAGCACGAGCAGCGCCGGATACACGATGAACGACGAGAACCGCTTCTCGATGGTGAGGCCCGCGATCACGTCGATCGTGCCTGCGAGAACCAGGATGGGGATCGACTCGCGAGCAATGCGCCGCAGGATGGGCGCGCGCGACCGCACGCTGGTGACCAACGCGACGAGTCCGACGATCGCGCACACCACCGCGACGATCGGCGTGACCCAGTTGAGCCCGACGAGGTAGGTCGCGAGGAACAGGGCGGGCAGCGTGACCACGTCGCCGGCCGCCGTCACGATCGGTGCAGCGACATTGTCGAGGTCCCAGTCGCGCCGGACCGAGAGCGTCGCAACTCCCACTGTGATGGCCATCACCACGATCGACGAGAGGAACCCGCCGATTACCGAGATCACCACGAAATCGGCGATCGAGATCGTGTTCTCGAGACCGAAGCCCACCGAGATCACCTTGGCCAGCACCGCGAGCACGAGGGAGATCGAGAGCGAGAGCGAGATCGAAGCCGCGAGGTTCTGTCCGACAACCGTGTCGCGGCGCCGCGACAGTTGGAACGTTCCGGTGTGGATCGCGGTGCTGAGGCGGCTCCCCAGCGCGCCGAACACGTTGCCGCGCATTCCGATCGCGGCGGGAACGAGCACGAGGAGACCCGGAAGCGCTTCGAGAGTTCCGGTGATGGAACCGAGCGTCAGCCCGGCGAGGAGGTCACCGCCCGAGCTGATCAGGAGCGCGACGAAGCCCGCGCGGACGCCTGCAGCATCCGAGCGCAACAGCGCGCGAAAGCGCGCAGCCACAGCTCGCCACGAACGGAGCATGGGTACTCGGAGGTTCGTTCATTTCCTCGCTCCAGGGAACGCACAAGGGTAGCGGGAACCGGGCCACCCCGGTGTACGTCGAAACGGGCATGATCATCATCATGCGTCGAGCCGCGCTCCTCATCGTGGCCGTCGCCCTGGTCGGTCCAGTGATCGTCGCCACGGCTGCTGACCCGGCGGGCGCCTGCTCGTGTATCGGGGTCGCCGACAGCAGGCGTTCGGCGACGCGGACGCCGTGTTCACCGGCCGGCTGGTCGACGTCCGCCGACCGAAAGAAGTTCACACATCGCTCGATCCCGCCACCTGGGTGTTCGCGGTCGATCGCGTCTACAAAGGCGTCGTCCGCAAACGACAGGAGATCGTCACCGCGATCTCGAGCGCGTCGTGCGGCCTGGAGACCACGGGAACCGGACGCCTCGTCGTGTTCGCGACCGGCAACCACGGTGTCGGCATCGGTCCCCGTCCCGGTAAGGGTCAATACGCCGCGAGCCTCTGCGGCGGAACGCGGTTGCTCGCGGACCGCAGCGTCCCCGCGACCTTCGGCAACGGCCACCCACCGAAGAAACAGTGACGTACCTGCCAGATCGTGCTCAGATCGGGGTGAGCGCGTCACCGACGCGCGCGGTTCCGGGTTGCACGACGAGGGCGCCCACCGCGAGGCATCCGTCACGCTCACGGTTGATCGTTCGGAGCACGTCGAGGTCGCGCTCGATTCCGTTCGGTTGCGGCCGAGTTGTCATCACGCAGCGGGGAATGCGTACGGCTACGTTGAGCCGCGAGTCGCCGAGCGCCACCTGGGAACCGACCAGCGAGTCCTCGTCGTCACCGTCGACGAGAATGTTGGCGCGGAACCGGCGCCGATCCCACCCGGCGATCGTGCCGGTCGACACGAGCGAGACCTGCGCGAACGCCGAGTCGTGGAAGGCCGCGTTGGACCCGTCGAACGGTGACCAGTCACTGGTGGCCTCGTGCTCGAAATCCACCGGGTTCTCGTAACGTCGGGTCACGTCGGCGTCGGCCGAGCGCAGCATCACCCGCCGGCCGAGCCATTCCGACAGCGCGCCGTTGTCGCGCGTCATTGAGCCGTCGGGCAAGGTGATCTCGATGCCACCGCCATCCTGCAACCGTGCCGACGCGAACAACAGTTCGGGAACGCGACGCGCGGTGAGCCCGAAGCCGGTGTCGACGTCGAAGATCGCGAACGAACGATCCCCGTCGATGCCACTGGCGGTCACCGCGGCCGTGTCGAGCTGTTCGCCCTGGAGCGACTTCACGGGATACCGCCACAGCTCGACGACCCTCACCGCTCACCACGTTCCCAGAAGCGCCCCCAGGTCTCGAAGGCCTCGGGGAGCTGATGCGTGGTGAGCCCGTCGCCTCCTTCGTTGACGCCCGCGCCATGCCGCGGACGGGTGAGCGCGTCGACGATGTACCAGCGATGGAACCGGCGCCGCTGGAAGCACCATTCATCGTCGACGCGCACGTACGAGTCCCAGTACTGGAGCATGCCGATTTCCCACTTCTCGGTGTCAGGCCGCTCGAGCTCGTCCCGGCAGTACACGATCCCGTGCGCGTGGTCGGCGTCGTCGAAGTCGACGATGTGGTTCCCGACGAAGTGCACGGACGTCTTCGGCCCGCTCATCGTCTGGGTGAACCAACGCTTCAGCGCTTCCCGGCCGCTTTCGTCCCGCCCAACCCGGACATCGGGCACGAACAGCTCGACGAGAGCGTCCATGTCTCTCGAGTCGAGCGCGAGTGCGTATCGGAAGGGCAGTTGGCGGAGAGCGGCGAGGGACTCCATGCGGTCCAGCCGCTCCTCTGCGGTGGTGGGCGTCCAGGTTCCGAGTCGTGACATGGTCGGTGCTCCCGTCGGTTCGATCATCGAGAATGTAGAGGCCAGGCGAAGGCGCGTGTGTGGTGCGGATTCCGCACCCAGGGGCGCACCTTTGGGTCTCTCAGCGGAAGTCGCGGGAGCGGAGGAGCTCGTCGAGGCGGAGTGGCAGGGCCACGATGCGGCGGGCGAGCACGTTGATCACGCCCTGGTACCGCTCGAGCACGCCGTGGATCTCGAGCGCGGGCGCGGTTCGCGCGACCTTACGGAACCGCTTCCACACGTCGGGGGTGCAGATCACGTTCACGAGGCCGCTCTCGTCTTCGAGGTTGAGGAACACCACTCCCTTCGCCGTCGACGGCTTTTGGCGGTGGGTGACCACTCCCGCGACGTCGACGATCGTGCGGTCGGGGAGGTCGCGTAACGCGTCGGCGGTGGTCACGCCGCGCGCTGCGAGTTGCTCGCGCACGAACTCGGTGGGATGGCGCGCCGCGGAGAGACCGGTGGACCAGAGGTCGGCGGCGACCTCCTCGATCTCGTTCATCCCCGGCAGCGTGGGAGCGTCGGCGCCCGTGACCATGCCGGGCAGCTTGTCGGCGCGGGCATCACGCAACGAGCCCGCGGCCCACAGCGCGCTGCGCCGGGTGTGCCCGAAACACTCGAACGCGCCGGCGGTGGCAAGGTTCTCGAGGGCGTCGGTGGGCGCATGCGTCCGGCGGGTGAAGTCTTCGAGGTCGGTGAACGGCCGCTCGGCGCGCTCGGCGTCGATGCGGTCGAGCAGCGCGCTGCTCAACCCGCGCACGTACCTCAGCCCTACCCGCATCGCGTGGATCGACGGGTCGGCGTGCCAGCCGGGGCGCGGCGTGCCGATGGGTCCCGCCGCCTCGGTACGCGGCTCGATCGTGCAGTCACGCCGCGACGCCTGTACGCACGGGCCCAGCACCTCCACGCCATGGCGGATCCCGTCGCGCACGATGGTGTGCGGCGCGTAGAAGCCCATCGGCTGCGCGTTGAGCAGCGCGCACGCGAACTCGGTTGGGTAGTGCAACTTGACCCACGAGCTCGCGTACACGAGGTAGGCGAAGCTCACCGAGTGGCTCTCGGGGAAGCCGAAGTCGGCGAAGCCTTCGATCTTGCGCACGATGTCGTCGGCGACCTCGCCGGTGATGCCGCGCTCGGACATGCCTTCGTAGAGCCGGTCGCGCATCGCGGCCATCCGTGCGCGTGAGCGCTTCGATCCCATCGCCTGACGGAGCCGGTCGGATTCGCCGGGTGTGAAGCCGGCGACGTCGATCGCCATCTGCATGAGCTGCTCCTGGAACAGCGGCACGCCGAGGGTCTTCTCCAGGCACTTCTCCAGCAGCGGATGTGGGTAGGTGACGGGCTCCTCGCCGTTGCGGCGACGTAGATAGGGATGCACCGAGCCGCCCTGGATGGGACCGGGGCGGATGAGCGCGACCTCCACCACGAGGTCGTAGAAACACTCGGGCCGTAGCCGCGGCAGCGTGGCCATCTGCGCGCGGCTCTCCACCTGGAACACGCCGATGGTGTCAGCCGCGGTGAGCAGCGCGTAGACCTCGGGCTCCTGGGGAATGGTGGCGAGGTCGACCTCCACCCCTTCGTGCTCGCGGACGAGGTCGACGGCGAGGTGCAGCATCGTGAGCATCCCGAGGCCGAGCAGGTCGAACTTCACCAGGCCCGCGGCCGCGCAGTCGTCCTTGTCCCACTGGAGCACCGAGCGGTCTTCCATGCGCGCCCACTCGACGGGGCAGAACTCGATGAGCGGACGATCGGCCAGCACCATCCCGCCGGAGTGGATGCCGAGGTGGCGCGGGAAGTCGAGCACCTGCTCGGCGAGATCGAGCGCAAGCTTGGGAACAGCCACGCCGTCTTCTGCGAGCGTCGCGAAGGAACCGCTGCTGTGCCCCCAGCGGTCAATGCGCTTGGTGAGCGCGTCGGCCTGACCGGGTGAGAGACCGACGGCCTTCGCCATCTCGCGCAGCGCTGAGCGCGGCCTGTACGTGATCACGTTGGCCACCTGCGCGGCGCGCTCGCGGCCGTACTTGTCGTAGACGTACTGGATCACCTCCTCACGGCGCTGGTGCTCGATGTCGAGGTCGATGTCGGGTGGGCCGTCGCGCTCGAGCGAGAGGAACCGCTCGAACAGCAGGCCGAGGGCGACGGCGTCGGCCTTGGTGACGCCGAGCGCGTAACAAACCGCGCTGTTGGCCGCGCTCCCTCGCCCCTGGCAGTAGATGTCGTGGATACGGCAGAACTCCACGACCTCGACGAGCACCAGGAAGTAGCCGGGAAAGTTGAGCTGCTCGATCACGTCGAGCTCGTGGGCGATCTGGTGCATGGCCTGCTCGTGCTGGGGGTGCGTGCTCGGGTAGTAGACAGCCGCGCCGCATGCGGTGAGCTCGCGCAGCCAGCTCATCTCCGTGTGCCCGGGCGGCACGTCGTGATCGGGAAGCTCGGGCGCGGCGAGGTGCAGGTCGAACGCGCATGTACTCGCGATATCGACGGTTCGCTCCACCGCACCCGGCCAGCGAGCGAAACGGCGCTCTTGCTCGCTCGCGCTACGCAGGTGCGCAAGGGGTGAGGCGGGGAGCCAGCCGTCGATCTCGTCGAGCGACCGGCGCGCGCGTACCGCTGCGAGCGCGGTAGCAAGCGGCCGCTGCGCGGGGGTGGCGTAGTGGACGTTGTTCGTAGCGATCACGTCGACCGCGGCCGCGGCCGCGATCATCGCGAGCTCGTCGTTACGGTGACGGTCGATCGGATCACCGTGGTCCCACAGCTCCACGAGCACGCGGTCGCGACCGAACGCGGCGGCGAGCTCGTCGAGCGCGCGGCGCGCGGCCGCGGGACCGTCGCGCACGAGTGCCGCGGGAACCGTGCCCTTGCGACACCCGGTGAGCACGAACCACGACTTGTTCGTGGCGCTCGGAACGGGATCGAGGTGCACCGCGGCGCGGGCGGTGGCGGCGAGCCCGGGGATCGTGGTGCGGGGCGCGCCCTTCTCCCCCGCGAACTGCGCCTCGCTGATCGCACGCGCGAGCCGGGCGTATCCCGCCGGCCCCTCGGCGAGGACCACGAGATGCTCGCCCTCCGGGTCGGGGATCCCGAACGGCTGCCGCTCGATCCCCAGCGTGAGCTCGGTACCGAACACCGCGGGCAGACCGTGCTCGCGGGCGGCGAGCGCGAAGCGGACCGCGCCGTAGAAGCCGTCGTGGTCGGTGACCGCCAGAGCGGCGAGCCCGAGCCGGGCGGCTTCGACCGCCAGCTCCTCGGGGTGACTGGCGCCGTCGAGAAAGGAGAAATTGGTGTGGCAGTGGAGCTCGGCATAGGTGGCCACCCGGTGACGATATCGAACATATGTTCGACAGAGCAAGGGCCAAGGGACGACTTCTGCTACCTCACGACTCGAGGGCGGTCACCGGCGAGCCGCACGAGCTCGAGATCTGGTTCGCGGCCAGTACCAACCGCGCTACAAGGACAACCTCGAAGGCTGGCGCGCGTCCGCCTTGCCCGTCGCAATCGACCTACACGTGTAGGTCGTACGCGTCGCTGATCGGGAACTGCGCGAGGACACGGGCGGCGGTGCGGGCATCGTCGGCAGAGAGGCGGGTGCGCCACTTGCCCGGCTGTTCGGAGGCCACTCGGCTGACCTGGAAACCGGTGCCGGGGCGGTCGCGCTCGATGACGAAGTCCTCGGAGTCCTGGGTCCACTCGAGTCCGATCGAAGTGACGAGCTCACGCATGCGTTCGACCGGTGCTCCACACAGGTTCTCGTGATCTGCGACGTGCAGTTCCGGGTGCCGGCGCACGTGTTCGTCGAGCACCGACATCAAGAGCCCGGTCCTCCACGCCATGCACGTGAGCAGATCGACGGTAGAAGGTTCGGCCACGCCGAAGCGCTCCATCGCTTGTGCGCGCGCCGCGGGCGCGAGCCAGTCGAGCCCGGGCGGAATGTCGACCGCGAGCGCGCTCGCCACGACGTCGAGCGGATGGCGGCGACATACCACCACGGTCGGGTTCCAGTTCGCACGGAGCCAGTCGAGTGCGAAGTGGACGCGCACCGACTTGACGACCCGCGTGCGCATGTGTCCGGTCACGTGCTTTGGCACCGCCAACGCGCTCGCGATACGCAGCCGCGGGGCAACGCGCGGGTGCTCGGGATGGCAGACGGCGAGGCGATCGTCTCGCTCGGCACTCCGAAAGATCGCACGCGAAATCCTTCCCTGTCCCCGTGCGTAGCGCGGTACCGCACCGAAGGCGGCGTCCCACAGCTTGCGGTACGCGGCCGGCCCCGGTTCGTCGCGTGCGATCACGGGATGACTCCCGAGGCCCTCGACCGCTCGCACGGCGAACGGGTTCAGCTCGGGATGATCTGGTTCACCCACGAAACCCGCGCCCGGCGTCGACCGCAACGTCCCACCCACCCACGACGTACCCGACCGTTCGACGCCGACGACAAGAATCCGCGCGGGCACGGCGTCAACCAATGCAGAACTCGTTGCCCTCCGGATCGTTCATCACGACCCACCGGGTGCCGTTGCCATCACGCCGGTCGATCTCGCTCGCGCCGAGTGCAACAAGGCGCGCGATCTCCGCTTCCACGTCGCGGGTCGCGAGATCGACGTGCATTCGGTTCTTCACCGTCTTCGGCTCGGGCACCTTGAAGAAGAGCAGGTGCACGAAGTCGTCGCGCACCTCCGTGGGCTCGTAGCCGGTGACGGCGGTCCAGAACGCCGACAGCGTCCGCGGATCGGCACAGTCGAACGTGACGTTGAACACGAAGGCGGTCACGAGCTCTTCGACACTTCGAGGTCGTAGCGCGCGGCAATCGGGAACTGCGCGATCGCGTCGGCAGCCGTGCGAGCGTCGTCGGCCGACAAGCGTCGTCGCCAGGCATCGGGGAGATCGGTCGCAATCCGGTTCAACTCGTAGCCGGTACCGGGACGGTTCGATGCCTCCACCGCGGCTTCGTTCTCGGCCGTCCAGTCGAGGCCGAGCGCGGTCGCGAGTGAGCGGAACCCGCCAACCGGATCGCGGCACAGTTCCTCATGATCGATCGCGTGGAACTGCGGATTCGCGCGGAGCACGTCGTCCAACACCGACATCTGCACACCCACTCCCCACGCGAACGCGGCAACCTCGTCGTCGGTCGGCGGAATCTCGACGCCGTACCGGCGCTTCGCCTCGTCGCGCACCGCCTGCGCCACGCCTCCGGGCCGGGGCCGGTACTTCATCTCCATTCGGCTCGCGACGACATCGAGCGGATGCCGCCGGCACACCACCACCGCCGGCTCCCAGTTCGCAGAGATCCACTCGACCATGAACTGCGAGCGGATCGATTTCACGACGCGGTGACGAGTGTCGGCCGGCAGGTTGCGCGGCACCGCCAACGCCGCGGCGAGGCGCAACCGCATGCTCACCTTCGGATCTTCGGCGCGCGTCACGCGCAACCGTTCGTCTTCGTTGCTCTTGGAGTGCAGCCAGACGGCGATCCGCTGCTGACCAGGCACGTAACGGATCGGCGCGCCGAACGCGACATCCCAGAGGTGGCGGAGGCCCGGTGGTCCCGGGTCGTCGGGCCCGAGGATCGGCGAGAATCCCATGCGGGCCGCTGCTCGCGCCGCGAAGGGAGACTGCCCCGGGTTGTCGGGCTCGAGGAGGAAGCCGGCCCCCGGGGTGCTGCCGAGCGTTGCCGTGACCCACGACGTCCCGGATCGTCCGGGACCGACGACGAGGATCCGCATGCGCTGAGTCTGGCACCGTAGTCAGTCGTAGATGGCTTCGACCTCGGCGCGGCCGCGCGTGACCGCGACCAGGCACGCGATCGCCGTGTCTCCACCGCCGTCGACGACCACCTGCCACAACGCACGACGCCGCCTGCGCCCATCCCCCGTTCCGGCACGGAGCCGGTCCCCCGTTCCGGCACGGAGCCGGTCCCACCAGCGCAGGTCGTGCGGCCACGGTCCCGCCCACGCGACGAGCGGTCCGCCCCCGTTCGGCAACGCCACGCACCGCAGATCGGCGGGTGCCGCCGACGGCTCGCCGCGTCCACTCACGGTGATCGCTTGCCCGTCGGCGTCGACGAGATCGGCCGGGAGCGGCGGGTCGAAGACACGCGCCGGCGACGGCCCGGGGACCGTGCCCGGCCACGGCGCTGTCGGCGCCGCTGCCTCCGTCGCCCACTCCTCGCCCCAGGGCACCCAGCGCACCCGTTCCGTGGGAGTCCGTCCCCCGACCGGAACCGCGGTGACCACCGACTCGGGCCCGAGCATCCCTTGTACCCGTGCGAGCGCACGCGCGGCGTGGTCGCCAGCTGCGGGATCGCCGCCCCAGAAACCGAGCTGGCGCCCGGTCGCGGGCACCACCTCGTCGGGCACGAGGCACAGCTTGGTGATGCCCCCGGTCGCGGTGAGCCAGCCCTCGAGCTGCCACCGCACCCGTGTGACGAGCGTCGCGGGGGTGAGCGAGCCGTCGTGGCGCCAGCAGCGCGCGAGCTGTTCGCCGTGCTCGGTCTCCGCTTCCACGACGACACGAGTGCACGACAACCCGAGCTCGTCGAGCCGGCCGAGCAACCGGTCGGCCAGGCCCTTCGCCGCGAACGCGGCTCGGTCGACGCGTTCCGCGGGCGGATCGAACTCGACCGTCTCGATCAACTCGGCCGGGACCCCGGCGGGAACCGACTCGTACGTGGACTCGCCGCGCGCGAGCCGGAGGGCGTGCACACCGGGAACGCCGAACCGTCCGAGGATCGACGGCTCGGGCAACTCCGCGAACGCGCCGAGCGTGCGCAGCCCGAGTCGCGCGAGAAGATCGGCGAGCTCGGCGCCACCGTCGACGTGGGGCGCGAGCACTCCCACCGACCACGGTGCGAGGAACGCGGCCGACTCACCGTGCGGCACGACGAGCGCGTCGGCCGCGCGCGCGGCGAGCCCGGCAGCAAGGTTGCCGTCGGCGATCCCGACGCGCGCGTCCACCACACCCACCTCGCGCACCGCCTCGAGTACCCGCTGCGCGAGCGCGTCGTCACCACCGAAGTAACGCGAGGGACCGCGTGTGGGGAACGAGCAACGTCCCGGCCGGTCGAGCACGAGCAGCGGCACGAGCTGTTCGACCGCGCGCACCACCGTCTCAAACGCGCGCGCGTCCGCCGCATCGTCGGCGTCGACAACGGTGAGCTCCGCACACCGCGCCTCTGCTTCACGCCGTCGCAAACCTCGCGCCACTCCTTCACGACGCGCTTCGGCCGACGCCGCTTGCACGACGAGACCACGATCGCCCAATCCATTGGGTCCCACAACCGCCACCGGCACGTCGTGCAACTCGGGGGCGCGAGCGCGAGCCGCGACGACCGGCCAGTCGGGGCACCACAAGCAGCAGACGCGCTCCGCGCCTGCGCGCCTGCTTCCCGCTCTCGGCGCCTGCGGCGCCGGGCCGCTTGGGCCACGAGCGTCCGCCTTTCGGCGGCCGCTCTCAGACAGCACGCGCGAGCTCGCCGATCCGCGGACGCGCAGCTGCGCCGCGGCCCTCGACGCGCACGTGCAGCGTGCGGCCCCTGAGGAAGCCCGCGTCGTCGAGACCCACCCACGCGGTGCTCTCGGCGCTGAGCGTGAGCGCGGCGCCGGCCTGCCACCGACCCGCCGGCGCGCACACCACGAGGATCGCCTCGCGTTCGCGGGCGCGTGCCACCAACCGGCGCGCGTCTGCCGCACCGACCCCGCGCGGTACCTCGACCAGCACGAGGCTCACGCCGTCGAGCAGGGCCGCGACCACGGTGGCCCAACGGGAGGGGGGCACCCGCCGGACCACCGCGAACCGATCGAGCGCCACACCCGCCTCGCGCGCCGCGAGAGCACCGAGGGTGCCGTCGAGATCGACGGCGGCCGCCCACTCCCCGACGGCCGTGACCGCGGCCGCGAGGTCGAAGGCAACCGAGGTGGACCCCGTGCCCGGACCGGCACTCTCGACGCACAGCACCGAGCCACGGATGAGCGCGCCGCCGGGGACCAGCCCGCCCAGATCGCCTGAGAGCCCTACTGCCCGGTCGCGGGCGAGGACGACGGGCCGCGACCGCCTCCCCAAATTGTCAAGGTGCTCGCGAGCCGTTGCGTCGCGTCGGGGAAGTGCGGCCAGGGCCATGGACCGACGACGATACCGAACATATGTTCGGTCGTCAAGCGGACCTTCGCCGTTCTAAGAACGGGCGAACTCCATCAGCAACGTGATCTCGCCCGCGTCGGCCGATCGAAGCGCACGGAGGTACTGGTCACGGAGCTGCTCGGTCTCTACCGCAAGGCGCGCACCCCACGAGAAGGTGGGCTCGCCCAGAGCTTGCACGAGAGCGTCGGCGCAGACCCGCCCGTGGCGGCCATTGCCGTTGCGAAACGGGTGGATCCACACCAGTCGGTGATGAAATCGAAGCGCGAGCTCGTCCGACCCGAAGGTCTCGAACTCGATCCAGGCCAGGGCATCCTTCACCAGATTGCGCACTTCGACCGCGATCTGATCAGGCTCGACTCCGACATTCGTCTCGCGCAACCGATACGTTCCCGCCCATTTCCAGACCTGCCCGAACATCGCTTCATGGAGCTGACGCAGGTAGCGGTCGTCGAGCAGCTCCTCGATCGTCGGCGACTTCCGGCGCAAGGTCGCGGCCGCGATGTTCCGCTGCTCGGCATCGTTGAGCTCACCCCGGGTCGCGATGTAGCTCGGCAAGAGGCCATCGCTGTCCTCGTCGGTGAGCTCGGAGTGACCGTCACCGATCGGGAGGAGCGGATCGCTCATCGGCGGTCCAAGGTCTCCGTCCAGAGCCCTCGGCGGTCCACCAGTTCGACGGCGAGATCCTCCACCTCATCATCGGCGGCGCTCTCACTGACTGTCTGATCTTCGAGCCTCATGTTGTGCGCCGCTGCCGCGACGTGGACGGCCGCCTTCTTGCGGGCCTGCCGGTGAACGCTTTCGTCCAGGGTTGACCGTGGAACGAGGGCGTACACGAGACGGCAGTCGAGGGCCTCCGCAGCGCGCTGAAGCGTGTCCAGCCTGATGGAGCCCGACACTTCGCCTCGCTCGATGGCCGGGATCCGAGACTGGCTGATCCCCATGCGGGCAGCCAGTTCCGTCGTGGACATGCCGAGCGACTCGCGGATCGCCTTGATCCAACCGCGGTGCGGGCGCGGCTCGTCGGCAAACGGACGCAGGCGACTCAAGCGAGCGTCGAGCTGGCGGCGTGCGTTGGTCGAACGGCGGGCCATGGCCGTACTCTATCATGAATACATGCTAGATCCATAGCTCTTCTAACATGTTTATCAGATAGGCAGCCTGGTCACTTCTCTCAGCTGCACAGCGGGCCGTGGGCACTGGACGGAGAACTACAGGTCGGCGTCGCCGGGCAGCGAGAGCGCGACCCGTGCGTGGGTCCCGCCATCGGTGGCGGGGATACACACGCCCGACATGTAGGCCGACTCGTCGGACGCGAGGAAGAGCGCGAGGTTCGCGCTGTCGCGCAGCATCGGCGGCCGGTCGAGCTTGAGCGGCATCGGGGCGTTCGCCTTGTCCCAAGCGCCCGTGACCTCCTCGTACGACTTCTCGAGCGGCTCGTCCTCCGCGGCGCCGGGGAAGTTCGCCGACATCCCGTGGAACGGGCACAGCGCGTTGACCCGGATCCCGAACTGGCCGAGATCGGTGGCAAGCGCGCGCACCAACCCGTTGGCGCCGGCCTTGGCCGCGACGTAGCTCCGGAAACCGGGGTACGCGACGAGGCCGGCGGCAGAGGTCGTGACCACGATGGTGCCGCCATCGCCCTGCTTTTGGAACTGGACCGTCGCCGCCTTCGCTCCGAGGAACACACCCGTGAGGTTGACCGCGAGCACCTTGTTCCAGTTCTCGAGCGTGGTATCCACGAAGGACACCTGCCCGAAGCCCACCTCGGGGATGCCGGCGTTGCAGAACATCACGTCGAGACGACCGAAGGCGTCGACGGCCGTCTGCACCGCGGCGCGCATGTCGTCTTCGCTGGTGACGTCAGCCTTGGCAGCGACCGCTTCGCCACCGTTGGATCTGATCTCGTCGGCCACCGTTTTCACATGGGTGTCGACGATGTCGGTGGCGACCACCTTCGCGCCTTCCGACGCGAACAACCGCGCCGACTCGCGACCCAGACCGTGCCCGGCACCCGTGATCAGCACAACCTTGTCCTGGAGTCGCATGAGGCTTCCTTTCGTACAACCTACAACTGACACGGGACGATAGCCCCTGGCCACGCGGCGAGGGTAGGGCCCGCCTCAGGCTGCTGGTTCGGGCGTGGGGAGCGGTTCCACGCCGATGGCGCGCAGGTTGTCGGGTGACCAACCGGCGTCGTCGCCGTAGTACCCGAAGAGGTGCTCGATCGTCTCCACCACCTTCGGCTCGAGCTCCGCCCACTTGTCCGGCGGCGCGGAGACCGCGACCGAGCTCGAGTACACCGTGACCGCGTCGACACCGAGATAGAACAGCCGCCGTGCGAGCACGTCGGGTGGACGACCGGCCTTCACGTTGTCGACCGACGCGTACCGTTCGATCGCCATACCGGTGATCGAGCGGTTGAGGTTGAAGATGCGCACCGACGGCGACGCACCGTCTTGCACGGTGACGGTGATGAACTGACCCATGCTTTCCGCTCTCGTCGCCTTCCTGATGGCTCGCTCACTGTGGACCGGGGTACCCGGTCCACAGCCGTTCGCTCGGTGCTCCGGGACGCTCCGCTCCCGCCGATCCTACGGCGTCAGGCTTCGCGGCCGAGCACCGCGAGGAGCCGCGTCTGGCGATCGGCGTCGGCGGGCACGTCGACCACCGTGCCGAACATCCCGCTGCCCTCCAACATCCCGAGCTGGGGCTCGATGACGGCCCAGCACGCCTCGACCAGCGCGGGATCGAGCGCGGTGTCCTGCCCGGTCGACTTGGCGACGTCCCAACCGTGGACGAGCACGTCGAGGAAACGGTGGCCGCAGTAGACCGAGCCCGGCACCGGGCCGTACGACACCGCGCACGGCGCGTCCATCGCACCCGGGGCACGGAACGCGGCCGCGGCGCGCGCAGCCGAGGCGTCGTACGCAGTCGCGGGGTCGTCACCGAGCACGTCGCCGTCGAGCCGGTCGCCCACCGCTTCGATGGTCTTGCCCGACGCGAGCTCCTCGGCCCAGTAGTTGCCGGTGACAACGTGGTTGACGAGCTCGCGCACGGTCCACCCGTCGCACACCGATTCGTCCGCCCATTGGCCTGCGCGCACACCGGCGACCTTCCGGCGCGTGGCGTCGAGAGCCTGCGCGTGCACCTCGGGGAGATCGACGTCCATCTGTGCTCCTTGTCTCTGATTCGCTCCCTACGAGGCGGGGTACCCGCCTCGCTCACGCTCGCTCACGATCTCTGGGTCAGGTGAACAGCCTGCCAGGTGCGGGCGGGAGCCCGCGCCAGCAGAGACCCTCCATGAAGATCCACGACCGGCGATGGATCGCGCTCGGCCCGTAGCCCGCGAGCGCGGCCCTGTGCACGGGCGCGGGATAGCCGACGTTCGACTCGAAGTCGTACGGCGGGTAGTGCACCGCCTCCTCGCGCATGATCCGGTCGCGCGTCACCTTCGCGACGCACGACGCGGCGGCCACCGCGAGGCACGTCGCGTCACCTTTGATCACGGTGGTGACGCGCGCGCCGAGCCCGAGATAGTCGTGATTGCCGTCGAGCACGATGCGGTCGGGCGCGTAACCCTGCGCGTCGAGTTGCGCAAGGGCGCGGTGACCGGCCGCTCGCAGCGCGGCGGTCATACCGAGCTCGTCGCACTCCTCGTATGACGCGTGCCCCACCCCGAACGCGACCGCCCAGACGCGGACGGCGTCGGCGGCAACCTCGCGCTCGGGGCGGCCGAGTTGTTTCGAGTCGCGGATACCGCGCACGTGCTCGGGTGCGGGAACGACCGCGGCCACGGTGACCGGTCCGGCCCACGCGCCGCGGCCCACCTCGTCGATGCCGCACACCACGCGATCGCCGGCATCCCAGAGGCGCCGCTCCAGCCGCAGTGTCGGGAACGGCTGACGGACGGCGGCGAGCGGCACGCTCGGGACGCTACCAACCGGGCGAGCCGGCGCCGGGGAGGCGTAGGACGACGAGCGCTCGGCGATCCTCTGCTGAGCTACGGCGACGCGGCGAAGCGATCAGTTGCTGCGACAGCGGCTTCGCTCATGCCTGGGTCACCGGTAGAGTGCCCCGCCGTGTTCACGACGATGAGCTCGGCGTCAGACCATGTCTGGGAGAGTTCCCACGCAGTGACGAGCGGGCCGCCGAGATCGAGGCGACCGTGGACCATGGTGCCCGGGATGTCGTGCAAACGGTCGGCGCCTCGGAGGAGCACACCGTCTTCGAGCCACGCGTCGTGCGCGAAGTAGTGCGTCACGATCCGTGCGAACGCCATTCGGAATCGGGGGTCGGCGTAGCGGGGATTCGGTGGGATGCCGGGGTCCGGCGAGACGACGGCGTCTTCCCATTCGCACCAGCTCCGCGCCGCGCGCTCTCGCACCGCTGGGTCGGGATGCTCGAGGAGGCGGTGGTAGGCGTCGACGAGGTCGCCGTCCCGGTCGGCCTCGGGGACACCGGCCCGGAACCGCGACCAGTGCTCGGGAAGGAAGCGACCCACGCCGTGGTAGAGCCAGTCGATCTCCGACGGCCGGGTGGTGCCGACCGCCACGAGGACGAGCGCGGATACGCGCTCGGGATGCCGCTCCGCATAGGCGAGGGCGAGCGTCGAACCCCAACTGTTGCCGAACACCAGCCACTGCTCGATCCCGAGGTGACGACGCAGGAGCTCGATGTCGCGGAGCAGGTGCTCGGTCGTGTTCGTGCTCAGATCGGTGGTCGGGTCACTCGCGTGCGGGGTACTGCGTCCGCACTCGCGTTGGTCGAAGAGCACGATGCGGTAAGCGTCGGGGGCGAAGTAGCGCCGGTGACGTGGGGTGCACCCCGAGCCTGGACCCCCGTGCAACACCAACGCCGGCTTCCCGACCGGGTTGCCGCAGACCTCCCAGTAGACGTGGCTCGCGTCACCAACGTCCAGCATGCCGCTGTTGTGCGGTTCTGTTGACGGGTAGAGATCGGTCATCCGCCTCGCTCCTCACGATGGGTCGCTCACTCTGTCGACATACGCCACGTTGGACGTCAATCGCGGATCAACGCTCGGTGGACGTCGTCGAGCGTCACGAACGGCACGGCCGACACACCGAACGTCGCGCACCAGGACGCGAGCGCGTCCTTCGCGAACACGACGTCGACGAGGAGGGCGGCCTTGCGATCGCTCGCGCCGTCGCCGACGAGCACGGTCGTGTGCCCTTGGTACTTCGCGTCCTTGATCGGTGCCTGCTTGCACACGCCGCAGCTCGAGCACGGGCAGCAGCGATCCTCGTGCGGGAAGAGCAGCTCGCGCGTCGTGAAGTCCACGGTGTTCGTGAGCACGGCCACACCCAAGGGCGCGCAGGCATCGTGGACGTAGAAGCCGAACCCGTCCGAAACAACCGTGACCTCGGTACCTCGCGCGCGGAGCGCGTGCACAAGTGGTGCGAAGCCCGGGTCGAGCGCCACCTCCGCGGCGATTGCCCGCAGTGCCGCCTCGTCACCCGTTACGAGCCCCCACTGGTCGTGGATGCACTCCCGACTGCCGATCTCACCACGCTCGTACTGCTCGTGCAGCTCCCACCACTCCGGCGCGCCCGCGCGCTCGAGAAGATGCATCCCGACGTCGCGCGTGCTGATCGTGCCGTCGAAGTCGAGGAACACCGACGTGCGCGACAGATCGAGATCGACGAGCGCCACTCCGCGAGACTAATGATCAGGCGCGCACCCTCACCGGGAGCGTTTCGACACCGCGGAATCCATATTGGCGCCGGACCGGCTCACCGGCGAGCTCGACCGAGCCATGCCGTCGCAACAACGCGTCGAGCGCGACGCGCGCCTCCAGACGCGCGAGCGGCGCCCCGAGGCAATGGTGGATGCCGCCACCGAACGTGAGATGGCGCCCCGCGTTCTCGCGACCGACATCGAACCGGTCGGGATCGGCGAAGACGGACGGATCGCGGTTCGCCGCCGCGACCAGAACGAGGACGTTCTCCCCTCGTTCGATCCTGCAGCCACCCAGCTCGACATCTTCGGTCGCGATCCGGCCCATCGCCACGACACCCCCGTCGTAGCGCAGGAACTCGTCGACCACGGTCGCGAACAACGAAGGGTCGCGACGCAGACGCGCGGTCTCCGCGGGATGATCGATGAGCGTGAGCACCGCGTTGCCGATGAGGTTGACCGTGGTGACGAACCCCGCCACCAGCAGCGTCATGCACAACCTCATGAGCTCGTTGGTACTGAGGCGGTCGGTCTCTTCCTCCGCCCGCACGAGCTGGGTAAGCACGTCGTCTCCCGGTGCACGGCGGCGTCGCTCGATCAATTCCTCGAGGAACGCCGTGAGCTCGATGGTGGCGGTGCCCGCGCGTGCTTGCACGACGGCGTCGGCGTGCCCCGGATCCTGGTTACCGGCGATGAGGTCGCGTCCCCATCCGGGAAAGCGAGGATCGTCGTCGACGCCCAACAGCTCAGCGATCACCGCGATCGGCAGCGGCTCGGCGAAGCACTCGACCAGGTCGAACGCGTCGCTACGCACGGCATCGAGGAGCCCCTCCGCGCGACGACGGATCCACGGCTCGAGACTCGCGAGCGCGCCGGGTGTGAAGCTGGGCGATACCAAACGTCGCAACCGGGTGTGGTCAGGCGGGTCCATCACGAGAATCACGTCTTCGGCGTCGCCGAATTGCACGACGTCCTTGATGGCCTCGAAGTCGGGGAGATGCCGTGGGTTGGAGCTGAAGCGCGGATCGCGCAGCACCACCGACGCCACGTCGTAGCGCGCGGTGAGCCACCCCATCGGCTCCGATCGCACGAGGGGCTCCTCCCGCAGCTCTGCATGCCGCCGAGCGGGAGCTCCGGCCCGAGCGACTCGAAGATCACCGCGGCCGGATGCCCGGGGGGCGGCAGGAAGGGGTTGGCATCTGGCATACTGTCAGTATTCACATACTTAGAGTATCTACATACTGATGGTCGCGCAATACCGTCAGGTCTACGCTCGGACGGTGCCGCCGAAGCGCCTCACCCGCGACGAGAAGAAGGCGAGGACGCGCCAGTTGCTGCTCGACGCGGCCGCCAAGCTGTTCGAACGTCAGGGCTTCGCGGCCACGTCGCTCGAGCAGGTAGCCGAAGAAGGCGGCGTCACCAAGGGCGCCGTCTACGCCCATTTCGAGGACAAGGTCGACCTCTTTCTCTCCTTCGTCGACGCCCACAGTGTGGTCATGGACCCGAACCTCACCACCGATGGATCGGCGACGCTCGAGGAAGACCTCCGGCGACTCGGGCGCGACGCGGCAGCCCAGATTCCGAGAGAGCCGCGCGGCACGGCCTTCGGCCTCGAGCTCAAGGCCTTCGCGCTGCGCAATCCGCGCGCCCGGCGGGAGAGCGCGGCTCGCATCCGCGGCATCATGGAAGGCCTGCTGGTCTCGCGGGGCACGGAACCTCCCGACGGCGAGCACTTCACCCCCACCGATCTGCCTCTGCAGCTCTCGGTGATCGGCCAAGCGCTCATCGAAGGGCTCAGCCAGCTCCGTGCCTTCGATCCCGAGCTCGTGCCCGACGAGACCTTCGAGCTCGCGTTCTCGCTCCTCGCCCGGGCGGTGCCGGACGACCAGGTCACGCCAGGCGGTAGCCCGGAAACTCGAGCCCCTCGGTGAGCGCGCACCGGCGGCGCTCCACGAACCCGTCGGTGAGTGGGCCGCACCCGAACAGCAGGCCGGCGGACGAATGCCCGCCGGCCTGTCGCTCCTGACCACGCTCGAGTTGCGCTACCTCCCGATCGTCGGATCCTGCGACGGTCCGCCGGTCAGCACGATCTGCTCGTCGGGCCCGACGATGTCGAGCTCGTTGAGGACGAGGTTGTCGTAGGCGAGAACACCCATCTCTTCGCGATCCAGACCGGCCTCTTCGACCTCGGCGGTCGGGCGAATACCACCCTTCATGATCGCGTTCTGGATCTTGAAGAACAGGTAGGCGAAGCCGCCCATCACGACGATGATCACGAGCGCGCCGGCCGCCTGCGCACCGAGTTGTTTGAAGCCGAGGCTCGTGTCGTAGAGGAAGCCGGTGACCGCCTTGCCCTTCGTGGCCGCGGTGTCTGTCGCGTTCCACGCGAACCCGTACCGGCCGTCGGCGAAGATGCCAATGCACAGCACGCCGAAGATCCCGCAGGTGCCGTGCACCGAGATCGCGCCCACCGGGTCGTCGACACCCCTCCGCTCGAAGAAGAACACCGACTCCACGACGAGGACCGCCGCGATGCTGCCGATCACCGCTGCTGCCCACGGCTGGACGAACGCACAGGGTGCGGTGATCGCCACCAGGCCGGCGAGCATCCCGTTGGCCATCATGCCGGGGTCCGGCTTCCCCATGCGCCACATGCAATAGAACATCGCGATCGTCGCACCGAAGGCGGCCGCGATCGCGGTGTTCGCGGCGACCACGGTGAACCGCAGGTCGGTCGCCGCGAACGTCGACCCCGCGTTGAAGCCGAACCAGCCGACCAGCAGGATGAACGTGCCAAGAAACGCCATGGGAATGCTGTGCGCGGCCAGCGTGCGAGGCTTGCCGTCGGGCGCGTACTTCCCGATCCGGGCTCCGAGCACCAGCGCGCCCGCGAGACCCGCGATGCCACCCATCGCGTGCACCACACCGGAGCCTGCGAAGTCGACGTAGCCGAAGCCAAGGTCGATGTTGTTCCCGAGCTGGCTCAGCCAACCGCCACCCCAGGTCCAGCCGCCGAAGATCGGGTAATAGAGGGCGCCGCAGAACAGGCCCCAGCCCACGAACGCCTTCCACTTCCACCGCTCGGCCATGGCCCCGGTCGGGATGGTCGCGGTGGTGTCCATGAACGCGACCATGTAGAGGAAGAACGCGGCGACGGGCACGCTGTAGGCGACGCCGGACAGCGCGAAGCCGCTGCGTCCCCACAGGAACGTCCAGTCACCGAAGCCGATCAGCCGATCGGGGCTCAGACCCTTGTTGTATCCGAAGTAGCCGGGATAGCTGAAGCCACTGAACATGATCGCGTAGCCGACCAGGAAGAAGGCGACGAAGCCCAGACCGAAGACGGCGAAGTTGGTGCTCACCACGTGGGCTGCATGCTTCGCCCGGCAGAAGCCGGTCTCCACGAGTGCGAAGCCGGCCTGCATGAAGATCACCAAGACCGCGCTCACGATGATCCAGAGGTTGTTGAGCCCGAGCGCGGTGTTCGCGCTCTCGAGCTTCGTACCGATATCGATCGAGGGATCGACGGCCCACGCCCCGAGCGCCGGCAGCAGCACCAGCGCCGCGGCGATCAGTGCCGTGATCCCGATCCGGCGGCTCATCCGTTTCACGTGCCCTCCCTTGTCGTCGTCGGCCGGATGAGGGCGCCATTGCCCGCAGCCCGAACTGGTGTGGCTGACGGGGACGTTACGGAGAGGTCGTTTCACGCCCGGTGCCACTCCGTGAACGAACCGCAACGCGAACCTGTTGGAAACCTGACAACGCGTGGAGGTTTCGCCCGCCCCGTAGCCTGAGCCGCGTGCGCCCGCCGAGGGAGAGACAGGTCGGGATCGTCCCCCATACGCATTGGGACCGGGAGTGGTACGCGCCCTTCCAGGCGTACCGCGTGGAGCTCGTCCATCTCGTCGACGACCTGCTGGAGCTGCTCGAGCAGGATGCGGGCTACGAGCGGTTCCTGCTCGACGGTCAGACCGTGGTGGTCGACGACTACCTCGAGGTCCGACCCGACGCCGAGAGCAGCGTCGCCAAGCTCGTAGGCGCCGGACGCCTGCAGATCGGCCCGTGGATGGTCCTCATGGACGAGTTCATGGTGTCGGGCGAGACGATCGTGCGCGATCTCCAGCTCGGCATGACGCGCGCGACCGAGCTCGGCGAGTCGTCGATTCACGTGGGCTACCTCCCCGACATGTTCGGGCACATCGCGCAGATGCCGCAGATCCTCCGGCTCGCCGGGATCGAGCATGCCGTCGTGTGGCGCGGGGTGCCGGCGGCGATCGACCGCACCGCGTTCTGGTGGGAGGCGCCCGACGGCTCCCGCGTGCGTGCCGAGTACCTGTACGGCTCGTACTCGAACGGGCGCGAGCTTCCTGCCGACCCCACCCAGCTCGTCGCGCGTGCACGCAACTACGAGCTCGAGCTCGGGCCGGCCGCGCTGCCGGGCGGCGGTCTGCTCCTGATGAACGGCTCCGATCACCTCCCCCCGCAGCGCGGGTTGGGCACGATCGTGGACGCAGCCAACGCAGCCCAGCGCGAGTACCGCTTCACGATCACCTCGCTCCCCGAGTACCTCGCGCAGCAGCCCACCGCGCGACTTCCCACATGGTCGGGCGAGTTGCGGTCGGGTGCTCGGGCCAACGTGCTGATGGGGGTCGCGTCCAACCGGGTCGACGTCCACCAGGCGGCGGCCGCGGCCGAGCGCGCGCTCGAGCGTCGCGCCGAACCGCTCAGCGCGCTGTTCCTGCCTCCCGAGGCCTACCCCGACTCGTTGCTCCGCATCGGCTGGCGCAACCTCGTGCTGAACAGCGCGCACGATTCGTCGTGCGCGTGTAGCCACGACGACGTCGTCGAGGCGGTGCGTGTGCGCTACCAGGAGGCGGGTCACGGCGGTGACTCGCTCGCGACGCGCTGGTCGCGCTCGCGAGCGACATCGACGTGCCGCCATCGTCGACGGTGGTCGTGAACTCGACCGCAGCCACGCGGAGCGGAGTCGTCGCGGTGCGGCTCCCGGTCACCGGACCCGTTCACCTCGTGACGATCGATGACAACACCGTGTGCCCCACCCAGGTCGTGAGCACACATGACGGTGAGGGCATCTCGACGGTCGTCACCGGGCAGAAGATCCGTTGGGTGCTCGAGATGATGCGCGGTCCCGAGTTCGCCGGCGCGAATGTCGCTCGCACCGAACACCGCCGGCGCGACGACGGCGTGATCGAGTTCACGTTCCACGACGCGCTGCCCGGAGAGCCCACGATCGATCTCGAGTCGACGCGTGAGCAGCTGCTCGCGCTCGGCGACGCGGGCGAGACGATCGCGATCCGGCAGCGTCGCGCGCCGGTACAGGAGGTGCTGTTCGCGGCCGCCGGCGTGCCCGGCTTCGGCTGGCGCACGTTCCGCGTGGCCGAGGGCGCGGGGCCGGGCACCGCCGTTTCCGCGAGCGGGACCACGCTCGCCAACGAGCACCTTCGCGTCGAGGTCGACCCGGCCAACGGCACGCTCACCATCGAGGCCGACGCGGTGCGCGTCACCGGCGCCAACCGCTACGTCGACGGTGGCGACGGTGGTGACACCTACAACTACAGCCCGCCCGACGCCGACGCGATCGTCGATCACCCCGAATCGGTGACCATCGCCGTCGAGGAATCGGGCCCGGTGCGCGCCCGCATCGCGGTGGCCGCGACGTACCGGTTGCCTACGTACGCGATCGGCGACGAACGATCGTGCACACAGCGGAGTGACGACACGGTCCCGGTCGAGCTCCGCACCGTCCTCGAGCTGCGCACCGGCGAACACTTCCTTCGCGTGCGCGTCGAGCTCGACCACCGTGTGCGCGACCATCGCCTCCGGGCGCACTTCCCACTTCCCGCGACCGTCGACGGTTCCGACGCCGAGTGTGCGTTCGCAGTGGTGCACCGACCGCTCGCCGCCGAGGGAGGGCCGCACGAGCGTGGCCTCCCCACGTTCGTGTCACGCCGGTTCGTGGACTGCTCCGCAGACAGTGTGGGGCTCGCGCTGCTCCACGACGGTCTGCTCGAGTACGAGGTGGTCGGCGACGGAACCGAGCTCGCGCTCACGCTCCTCCGGGCGACCGGCTACCTGTCGCGCGCGGAGCTCGCGTTCCGCCCCAACCCCGCCGGGCCGCTCGATCCGCTCGAGGGCCCGCAACTCCAGCGCCCGCTCGCGCTCGAGTACGCGGTGCTCCCCCACCGCGGCAGCAGGAAGGATGCGCGACTCTCGGAAGCGGCCGACGATTTCCTCGTGCCCCTCGAGCGCGCGCGCGGCGGAGGCGTGCCCGGTGCGCGGCACCCCCCCACAGGGCACGCGCTGGTAGTCGACGGCGCACCGGTGTCGGCCGTGCTCCGCGATGGCGAGAACGGTGCGCTCACCGTGCGCGTCTACAACCCGTCGCCCGAGCCCACCACCGCGCGCATCCACACCGGCCGCGGTCCAGCACATGGGCATGTCGTCGATCTCGCCGGCACCGTGCTCACCGCGTTCGAGGAGTCGGTCGGGCTGCGCGCCTTCGAGATCATCACGCTTCGGCTGGCGTGACGCCCGCGTGCCTGATGCCGATATGGAGGCCGCGGCCGGTGAGGCCGTCGGTACGCTCGTAGCGAAGACCCGCAGCCTCGACCGCGGCCCGGTACTGCTCCGCGGTGAACAGCCCCATGCGGTGCACCTCTTCGACGTACTCGATACCGTCGACCGTCGCGAGGAGGTAGTGCATCTCGATCGTGCTCACGTCGCCGTCGCGCCCACTCACCATCACGCGCGCGGCTACGAGTTCGTCGTCCACGGCAGACTGCGCCCGGGCTCGGGGCTCCTCCCACGCCTCACGCTCGACCCAACCTTCCACGACGAGCACGCCGCCCTCGGCGAGGTGCGCGGCCATGTTCCGCACCGCGAGGTGGAGATCCTCGACCGTGGTCATGTACCCGATCGCGCTGAAGAGGCACGTCACCACGTCGAAGCGGTCACGAAGCTGGAACGTGCGCATGTCGCCCGGATAGATGAGCAGCCCGGGCCGCGCGATCGTCGCCTCCTCGATCATCCGCGCGCTGGGCTCGATCCCTTCGGCGCGTTCGTATCGCCGGGCGAACCCGGCGAGATGGGCACCGGTGCCGCAACCGACGTCGAGCACGGACTGTGCATCGGGGCGGTACGTCTCGACGAGGCACGCGATCTCGTCGACTTCACCCTCGTAGTCCTTGTCGCGGTAGAAGAGGTCGTACGCCGCCGCTGCGGCGCGGTAGGGCTCCACGGGCGTGACGCTACCCAGTCATCCAGATGGCACGAGCAAGGTTTCGCCGCGGGGTTCGGTGGTCGACCACTCCGGATCGAATCCAGGGATGCGCACGGTGGCGCCGGCGGGAACCTCCCACAGCAGCGCGACGCGCTCGTCGTGCCAGCGCAACGAGTACGACACGGGACCGAGCCGCGTGGGTGCGCTGCGCACGTCGAGCGGCAGGCCCCGCCATTCGGCCGGCCAGTCGTGGAGCAGTTCGATAGTGGTTGCCGCTTCGCCAACCAGCGCGCTGCGGAGCACGTTGAGGAACCGCGCATCCCCGGCAGCCGCGCGTCCTCGAACGTCGTCCCACGATCCGCGCCCCGGAGCGCGACGCGCTGCCTTGCGACGCGCCAGCATGCCGAGACGGCTCCAGGCGCTCCGAGCCTCGGAGTCGTTGCCCCAGTCTTCGAGCGCCGCGACCACCTCCGAATCGGGCATCCACGCCTGCCCGGCGAGGAGCAGTTGGGCCCGCGCGGTATCGACGACGGTCTGCAAAGACGGATCGGGAAGCTCTACCCGCATTCCCCGCTCGAGCTGCGCACGCCAGCCGCGCGCCACCTGATCCGCGTCCGGGAACCGTGCGATCACAACGTCGGAGTACGACGGGCCGAGCGGCAGTACGAACCGGAGCACGGTGTGGTGCGCCACCGGGAACAAGAGCGCCGCCTCGAGGCGCGCCGCGCGACTTCGCTGCGGCGTGAACTCGTCGTTTCGTGCACCGCCACCGGTCACGACCTGTGACGTCGTGCCATCCGTGGACAGCGCCCACCGTGCCGGCGCGCGTGCTCCGGCGATCGCGGGTCGACCGTCGATGACGACGACCGGCCCCTCGGTTGCAAGATGAGACGCGCCGCGCACGACGAGGCCGAAAACAAACGGCACCGGCGATTCGTTCGCGATCTCCACGACCGCTGCGGTCGTGGTGCCCCCGTATGCGCGGTGCACCGCGTCGCCGCCGGGCACGCGCATCGACGTGCACACCACGGGCATGCCGTCGAGCAGCGTCTGGCGCACCGCCGCCTCTTGCTCGGGAAAGTGCCAGCGGTCATCAGCGCCGATCCACCACATGAGCTCCCAGCCGGCACGTTCGGGCCGCACCGTGCCGAAGCCGTCGACCGACGCCACGCGGTCGCCACCGAGGACGCCGACGAGGTTGGATCCGCGGGCTCGGGGCCCGAAACGCGAGTTCGTCACCGAAGCCCGTGCAGCTCCGGCTTCGCCTCTCGCAGCATCAGCTCGAGAACGAGATCGGCCGGCTGACGACCTTCGTACAGCACGGCACCGACGATGGTCGCGATCGGCATCTCCACGCCTGCCCGGGCCGCGAGCTCGAGCACGGCGGCGGTGCTCCGGACTCCCTCCGCCACCATATTCATCTCGGCCACGATGGAGGCGAGCCGCCTGCCCCGGCCCAGTTCGAATCCCACGGAGCGGTTCCGGCTCTGCGCGCTCGTACAGGTGGCGACGAGGTCGCCGAGCCCGGCCAACCCTGCGAACGTGAGCGGCTCACCCCCCAGGGCCACGCCGAGCCGCGTGAGCTCGGCGAGACCGCGGGTCACGAGCGCCGCCTGGGCATTGTCGCCATAGCCGAGCCCCGCGGCCGTGCCGACCGCGATGGCAATCACGTTCTTGAGCGCACCGGCGATCTCACATCCCACCACATCGGGATTCGTATACACGCGGAAGCTGCGCGTCATGAACAGCTGTTGGAGCCACCCGGCCGTCTCCTCGTCGCGGCACGCGATCACCGAGGCGGCCGGCTGCCCCTCGGCCACTTCACGTGCGAGGTTCGGGCCTGTGAGTACCGCGACGCGATCCCCACGGTGATCGGGCAGTACGTCGAGGATCACCTCGGTCATGCGCAACAACGTGTCGCGTTCGACACCCTTCGACACACTGACAACCGGGGTCTCGCTGCGTATGAGCTGCGCGGCCTCGCACAGGACTCCTCGGAAGCCGTGCGACGGCACCGCCATCACCACGACCGTGGCCTCCGCGCACGCGGCCGCGAGATCCGATGTGGCTCGCAGCGCGCTCGGCAAGGAGATGCCCGGAAGGTACGCGGCATTCTCGTGGGTGCGGGTGATCGCATCCGCGAGATCGGAGTTCCGACCCCAGAGCACCGTGGGCCCATGCTCGCTCGCGATCGCGGCCACCGTCGTCCCCCACGAGCCGGCGCCGATCACCGCAACCGATGGCGCCGTGTCCACGTCGGTAGCTTACGTGGGGTGACGGTGAGCCCAACCGGTGTCGTGGTGCCGATCCGCGCCTTCGCGCTCGGCAAGGCGCGGCTCGCCGAACACCTCGACCCTGCCGAGCGTGCGGCGCTGGGGCGGCGGCTCGCCGAACAGGTCGTCGGGGCGGCGTCTGGGCTCGAGACGCTCGTCGTGTCGTCTGATGAGGATGTGCGCAGTTGGGCTCAGGGCTTGCACCTCAGCGCGATCGACGACCCCGGAAACCTCGACGCGGCAGCCCACGAAGGTCGTGCGCGGTTGGCGCATCGAGGATGCACCCGCATTGTGATCGCGCACGGAGACCTGCCGTTCGCAACGACATTCTCCGGTGTCGCACGCGATGGATCGCGGCCTGTTGTGGTGGCAGTGCCCTGTCACCGTGACGACGGCACACCGGTGCTCAGCGTTCCCGCCGACGTCGACTTCGCGTTCGCGTACGGGCCCGGTTCGTTCCGCCGTCACGCGGCAGAGGCGCGCCGCCTCGGTATGGGCTTCCGGGTGGTGCGCGACCGGAATCTCGCGTTCGACGTCGACCTGCCCGACGACCTCGACCAGCTCACACCTGGCCGGGGCAGCCGAGAGCGGAGTGACCAATCGAGGAGGAACGCAGCGGAGGTTCGCTCGCCGTAGGCCGGGGCAGCCGAGAGCGGAGTGA
>JBBDHW010000062.1:54041-63156 GCA_040880805.1 Acidimicrobiia bacterium
TCCGACGCTTGGCCGGAGCCTTCTTCGCTGCAGCCTTCTTCCGACGCTTGGCCGGCTTCCGTGCCGTCGTCTTCCGGGCGGTCTTTCTCGCCACCCGACGCTTCGCCGGCTTACGGGCCGTCGTCTTCTTCGTTGTCTTCCGTGCGGTACGTCTCTTTGCCGGAGGCACGGTCACCACCTTTCTTGAGGGATATTCGGGGGTAGGCGCAGTGCCCTGGCCTACCTGTTCACGGCGGACTTGAAGGCTGCTCCCGCGGAGAACTTCACGCCCTTCGACGCCGCGATCTGTACCGGTTCGCCCGTGCGCGGGTTGCGACCCGTGCGCGCGGCGCGCGATGAGCGCGAGAAGGAACCGAAGCCGGGCAACGTGACTTTGTCATCGCTCGCGACCGCACCTTGGATGGAGTCGATAAACGCGTTCAGTGCGCGCTCGGCCTCTGCCTTGTTGAGTCCTGCCCGCTCCGCGATGCTGTCGACGAGCTCTGATTTGTTCACGCTTGCCTCCGAATCTGTGCGTGTTCCCAGGAAGTTGAACGCATTTGTGGGAAAACGTCAAGCATTTCCGTGCCGCGCGTCGCCGTCGGTGTATCGACGCTTCCACCAGCGACTGAAGGACGTGCTTGCTTCCGCTGTACTCCCAACGATTTTACGCCCGCTACACACGCGCTTTCGCGCGCAACAATCCGCTCGGGAGCGTACGACGTTTCACATCACAAGTGGTGGATTTCGCGCACAAATCTTTCGCGCACATTTTTCGCGCCGCGAGCACGCGTGGATGTCGCGTGCACGCGTGTGCTGTGCGTGACGCGGAAAAGCCCGGCCATCGAGGCCGGGCTCACTCGCAGCCCCGAGCAGATTCGAACTGCCGTTACCGCCTTGAGAGGGCGGCGTCCTCGGCCACTAGACGACGGGGCCGTGCTTGTGTTTCCCGAGCTCGGGGGGGAGGACTCGAACCCCCAATGACAGGGCCAGAACCTGCTGTGTTGCCGATTACACCACCCCCGAAGGGCGGCGTTCATGGTAGCGGACCGGGCGTTTCAGAGCCGAGGCCGATTCAACCGAGACGGGCGCGTGCAGCGCGGAGCCGGTGAAGCGCGCGCTCCCGCCCGAGCAGCCAGATCGAATCGAACAGCGGGAGACCCTGCGCACGACCCTCGACCGCCGCGTACAGCGCGGGCATGACCGTGCGCGCTTTCAGCCCGAGGCCGTCGATGATCTCACGCAGATCGAGAGCCTCGACGGTCCACTCGCAACGCTCGACCTGACCGACAACCGCGTCGAGCACCTCTCGGACCCGCTCGGTCGGTTCGACCTTCGCCCACGAGTCGGGATCGATCGCGAACTCGTGTTCGTCGATGAAGAGGAAGTCCATCTGCTCGACGAGCTGCACCGTCGTGGTGGCGCGCTCCTGCCCGATCGCGAGCGCCTGACGGAACACGTCGAGGTCAAGGCGATCGCCGAACCGCGCTCGGGCCCGTGGCTCGACACGTCGGGCCAGTTCGTCGAGCTCGAGCCGGCGGATCCACTGGCCGTTCATCCAGTCGAGCTTCTTGGGGTCGAACACCGCGGATGCATGCGTGACGCGTTCAAGGTCGAACTCGGCGACGAGCTCGTCGGCCGAGAGGATCTCTCTACCTTCAGAAGCTGACCATCCGAGCAGTGAGAGATAGTTGAGCAGCGCCTCGGGCAAGTACCCGCGCTCGCGGAATTCCTCGACCGCGACCGCGCCGTGGCGCTTCGAGAGCTTGGCCCGGTCGGCCGCGAGGATCAGTGGCAGGTGCGCGTACACGGGTTGCGGCCCGCCGCCCAGCGCCTCCCGGAGTGCGAGCACCCGGTGGGTGGTGTCGAGGAGATCCTCGCCGCGGATGACGTGGGTGATCTCCATGTCGATGTCGTCGACCGCGTTGGCCAGGAAGAAGATCGGGGAGCCGTCGGACCGCAGGATCACGAAGTCGTGGATCAGCGACCACTCGACCTCGACGTCTCCCCGGATCACGTCGTGGAACCGGCTCACGCCGGTGTCGGGCGTGCGGAATCGTACGACGCTCGTGCGCCCTTCCGCTGCCTGCGCGGCGCGCTCCTCGGCGGTGAGGTCGCGGCAGTGGCCGTCGTAGCCCGGCGTGCTCCCGGCCACGACCGCGGCGCCACTCCGAGCGCGCACCTCTTCCTCGGTGCAGTAGCACTCGTACGCGCTGCCGGCCGCCAAGAGCCGGTCGACCGCGTCCCGGTACCGATCGAAACGGCCGCTCTGGAGTACCGGCCCTTCGTCCCAGTCGAGACCGATCCACCGCATCGTCTCCTGGATGCCATCGATCCACTCGGCTCGGCTGCGCCCCACGTCGGTGTCCTCGATGCGCAGGATGAACGTGCCACCCTCGTGGCGCGCGAACAGCCAATTGAACAACGCCGTGCTGATGCTGCCGACGTGGAGCTCACCGGTCGGCGCAGGTGAGTAACGAACGCGTACGTCGGCCATCAACCCACCTCGTCGAGGATGTGGCGCGCGATGACGATCCGCTGCACCTGGTTGGTGCCCTCGTAGATCTGCGTGACCTTGGCGTCGCGCATCATGCGCTCCACCGGGTAGCGCCGCGTGTAGCCCGCGCCCCCGAAGAGCTGGACAGCGTCCGTGGTCACCCGCATCGCGGTGTCCGCCGCGAAGAGCTTGGACATCGCGGCGGCCCTTGACACTCGAGGATCCCCGGCGTCGAGGAGCGTGCACGCCTCGTAGATGAGCAGCCGCGCGGCCTCGACCTGCGTGGCCATATCGGCGAGCATGAACTGCACGCCCTGGAAATCGGCGACCCGCTGACCGAACTGGCGACGCTCGGCGACATAGTGGGTGGCCGCGTCGAGCGCGCCCTGCGCGATCCCCAGCGCCTGGACACCGACGATCGGCCGCGAGGAGTCGAGCGCACCCATCGCGTACGTGAAGCCCTTTCCCTCCTCGCCGATGAGGTTGGCCTCCGGCACCACGGCGTCGTCGAGGTACAACTCGCAAGTGGGTGAGCCGCGCATCCCCATCTTCGTCTCGGGCTCGCCGATCGACAAGCCAGGGGTGTCGCGCTCGACGACGAACGCGCTGATTCCCCGGTGGCCCGCCTCAGGATCGGTCTTGGCGAACACGACATAGAGGTCGGAGACGCCCGCATTCGTGATCCACGCCTTCGTGCCCCGCAACACGTAGTGATCGCCGTCGCGCACCGCTCTGGCGCTCAGGCTCGCGACGTCGCTCCCGGCGTCGGGCTCGGACAGGCAGTAGCTCGCCTGGGCCTCGCCGGCCGCGACGCGCGGGACGTAGCGAGCCTGGAGCTCGGGACTTCCGGCCATGAGGATCGGCGTCATCGCGAGCTTGGAGATGATCACGAACAACGACGACGAGCCGCACACGCGCGCCACCTCCTCGACGAACAGCGCGTACGTCAAGGTGCCGGCGCCGTCGCCGCCGTGTTCCTCCGGGAACCCGAGCCGGACGAAGCCCGAGTCGCGGTACGCGGCGAAGCTGGCCCACGGGTACTCGGCCCGCTCGTCCGCCTCGGCCGCGTTGGGCGCGATCTCGCGCTCGGCGAAGCGGCGAAACGTGTCACGGAGCTCGAGCTGCTCAGGAGTGAGCACAAGCCGAGCGCCATGGCGCCGGCGCGAGCGAACGGCCGCAAGCCGGGTACCCCGGCTTGCGGTGAGCGAGCCATCGGGGAGGCGCCGAGAGCGGGAAAGTAGGCATCAAGTGTCGTGGTCGACGGATTGCCGGAGCTGCGAGCGGAACTCGATGAGCAGCGCGGCGACCTGCGGCGGCATGCGGAGCACCGTATCGGGAACCGCATCGACGATCGCTCGTCGCGCCTCGTATTCGTGCTGCGCGCCGTGGACTGCCCGGGTGCGCCACTGCACGAACGTGGGGTCGACTTCGCCCTGGTAGCCCAGAAGCGCGGACGCAATGTCGATGTCGGTCATGACCGGCGCGCGTCCGAACGCCGCGGCGCGCTTCATCGCCACCTCGCCGACGACCGCAAGGGCGTCGTCGGCTGATTCGTGCGCGCCGAGCAGCAACCGTTCCCGCATGCGCTCGGCGAGCGTGAGCGCGTAGCCGACGTTCGGACCGGGACGGCCGAGCAGGGTGCCAGTGGGCTGGCCTGCTTCGAGGTCGCCGGGACGGTCGGCACGCCAGCTCTTTGCGGCCGGCATCCTGACGCCCGGGGCGAGGTTGGGCTCCTGGCGGGGCGCGTCCTCGAGGTTCGGGGCAACGAACGGGTCGGTCGGCATGAGCGCTTGCTACTCCGCGAGCGTTGCGAGGAGCAAGCCGTACACGAGCGAGTCGAAGAGAGCCTGCCAGGAGGCCTCGATGATGTTCTCGCTCACGCCGATCGTCGTCCAGGTTCGGTCGCCGTTGGTGGAGTCGACGAGCACCCTGGTGACGGCACCGGTTCCCTTCGCGGTGTCGAGCACGCGCACCTTGTAGTCGGTGAGGTGCACGTGCGCGAGGCTCGGGTAGCGATCGCCGATCGCCGTGCGCAGCGCGGTGTCGAGCGCGTTGACCGGCCCATTCCCCTCCGCTGTCGCGATGGTGCGATCCCCTGCGACGTGGACCTTGATGGTGGCCTCGGTGGTGGCATCGCCGGTGGCAGACGAGGGGTTGTCGTCGTCGGTGATGACGCGGAACGACTCCACCTCGAACCAGTTCTGCTCCCAGCCAGTCGCGCGCCGCATGAGCAGCTCGAGCGACGCGTCGGCCACTTCGAAGTGATAGCCCTCGTGTTCCATCCGCTTGAGGGTGTCGACGAGATCGTTGACCTGCGGACCGTCGAGCGTGAGCCCGAGCTCCTTCGCCTTCAGCAGGAGCGTGCTCTTGCCCGCGAGCTCCGACACCACGAAGCGCGTGCCGTTGCCGACCGAGTCGGGTGGAACGTGCTCGTAGGCGTCGGGGCGCTTGACGATCGCGCTCACGTGCAAGCCGGCCTTGTGCGCGAACGCCGACGATCCCACGTACGCGGCCTGCGGATTGAGCGCCATATTCACGAGCTCGGCGACATGGTGCGCGACGGGAGTGAGCCGCTCCAGCCGGTCCTCGGGGATCGTGGCCACGCCCATCTTCAGCGCGAGGTTCGGGATGATCGTGATGAGGTTGCAGTTGCCGGTTCGTTCGCCGTAGCCGTTGATCGTGCCCTGCACCTGGATCGCGCCGCCGCGCACGCCGGCGAGCGCGTTGGCTACTCCGGTGCCGGCGTCGTCGTGGAGGTGGACCGCGATTCCCACGTCACCGCCGAAGTAGTCGACGACTTCGGCGACCGTCTGCTCCACCTCGGGTGGCAGCGTGCCGCCGTTCGTGTCGCACAGCACGAGACGGCTCGCACCCGCAACGGCTGCGCCCTCGAGCACTCGCAAGCTGAACTCGGGGTTGCGTCGATAGCCGTCGAAGAAGTGCTCGGCGTCGAAGAACACCTCGCGCCCGTCGGCGCGCAGGAACGCCACCGAGTCGGCGACCATCGCCACGCCTTCGTCGAGGGTCGTCTCGAGCGCTTCGAGCACGTGGTAGTCCCAGGTCTTGCCGACGATGCACACTGTGGACGTGCCGGCCTCGAGCAAGTGACGCAGCGTGTCGTCGGAGTCGACCTTGCCCTTCTTCCGACGCGTCGAACCGAAGGCGACGAGCGTGCTCGTGTCGAGCTGGAGCTCGTGCGGCGCGCGCCGGAACATCTCGTCGTCCTTCGGGTTGGCTCCGGGCCAGCCCGCTTCGATGAAGTGGACACCGAGCCAGTCGAGCTGCTCGGCGATGCGCAGCTTGTCGTCGACGGTGAGCGAGATCCCTTCGAGCTGACTCCCGTCGCGCAGCGTCGTGTCGTAGATCTCGACGCGAGATGGCATGCGTCCTTCGGGATCAGACATGTTCCAACCAGTCTTTGTACCGCTCGACCTGGCCGCGGACGGTTGCGAGGTAGGTCTCCTGGAGCTTGCGGGTCATCTCGCCCGGGTCGCCGATCACGCGGTCGTCGACCGAGCGGATCGGCACCACCTCGGCCGCAGTGCCGGTGAGGAACGCTTCGTCGGCAAGGTAGAGGTCGTGGCGGAGGAGCTGCTCCTCGCGCACCTCGTAGCCCAGGTCGCGCGCGATGGTCATGATCGAGTCGCGAGTGATGCCGGCGAGTGCGCCGCTGGCGAGCGTGGGGGTGACCAGCACACCGTCGCGCACGATGAAGAGGTTCTCACCGGTGCACTCGGCCACGTAGCCCTGCGTGTTGAGCAGGATCGCCTCGTCGTATCCCGACTTCACCGCCTCGACCTTGGCCAGACTGGAGTTGATGTAGATGCCGGTGCCCTTGGCCGCTACCGGATTGACGTTCGGGTCCATGCGCCGCCACGACGAGATCTTCATTCGCACCCCCGCGGCGAGGCTGTCCTCGCCGAGGTATGCGCCCCACGGCCACACCGCGATCGACACGTTCACTGGGCAGGGCAGCGGGTTGAGGCCGATCTCCCCGTAACCGAGAAACGCGATCGGGCGCACATAGCACGAGTCGAGCCCGCTCTCGCGCACGGTGAGCTTGCACGCCTCGACGAGCTCCTCACGCGAGTAGGGGATCTCCATCATGATCAGCTTCGCCGAGTCGAGCAGCCGGTCGATGTGGTCGGTGAGGCGGAAGACGGCCGGGCCGTCGGGAGTCGCGTACGTACGGATCCCTTCGAACACACCGGAGCCGTAGTGCAGGCTGTGCGTGAGGACGTGCACGCGCGCTTCGTCCCACGGCACGAGCTCGCCGTCCATCCAGATCTTCTCGGTCTTCTCGAATGGCATCGCGCTACACCCTCTCTCTTTGTTCCGCTCCCACTCGGCTACTTCCGCTCCGCTCCATCCGCAGAGCTCTCTCCGCCTCTCCCGTCCGCTCCATCCGCCTCGCTCGCTACACCCTTCTACTGATCGCGTCGCCGATCTCACTGGTGGAGCCGGTGACGTCGTCGGAACGGTCGACGGCCGCGCGTACTCGTGCCGCG
Source organism: Acidimicrobiia bacterium (assembly GCA_040880805.1). Taxonomy (NCBI): domain Bacteria; kingdom Bacillati; phylum Actinomycetota; class Acidimicrobiia; species Acidimicrobiia bacterium. The sequence continues at coordinate 61,026 of JBBDHW010000062.1, forward strand.
GCCTCGACCTCCCCGAGGAACTCCAACATCATCGCGGCTGACACGATCGCCGCGCGCGGATCGGCCTGGCCCGTGCCCGCGATGTCGGGCGCGGAGCCGTGCACGGGCTCGAAGAGCGACGGCCCCGTGCGGGCAGGATTCAGATTGGCCGACGCCGACCGCCCGTGCCCGCCCGCGATCGCGCCACCGACGTCGGTGATGATGTCGCCGAACATGTTGTCGGTGACGATCACGTCGTAGCGGCCGGGGTCTTGCACGAAGTAGATGCACGCGGCGTCGACATGGTTGTAGGCAGTGGCGATGTCGGGATACTCGAGCGCGACCTCGTCGAACGTGCGCTGCCACAAGTCACCCGCGAACGTGAGCACGTTGGTCTTGTGGACGAGCGTGAGGTGCTTGCGCTCCCGTGATCGCGCGAGCTCGAAGGCGTAACGCACGCACCGCTCGACACCCATACGAGTATTGACCGAACCCTGCGTCGCGACCTCGTGCGGTGTGCCCTTGCGCAGGAAGCCGCCCTCACCCGCGTACACACCCTCCGTGTTCTCACGCACGACGACCAGATCGATATCCGGATGACGCGCGTCGGGTGCGGCGACGAACGGACGGTGGTTCACGAACAGATCCAGCTCGAATCGCAGCCGCAGGAGGATGCCACGCTCGACGATCCCGGAACCCACGCCGGGTGCCGCGCCCACGGCGCCGAGCAGCACCGCGTCGAGCTTGCGGACCGCCTCGAGGTCCTCGTCGGGGAGCACGGCGCCGTCACGCGTGTAGCGCTCCCACCCGAGATCGAAGGGCACGGCCTCGTAAGAGACTCCGGTCGCGTCGAGACACTTGAGAGCCTCGGCGACGACCTCGGGGCCGATGCCGTCTCCTCCGATGATCCCGATGCGGTAGGTCATTGGTGTTTCCCAGGTGGTCGAATCTGCTGGTGCCGAACGTGGTCGGTGTCGAACTTTCCGGCAACGAAAAACCGCCCGACTCCGGTAGGCCCGAAGTGGACGGCTGAAGGCGAACGCCGGTGGCCGGCGTTCGCTACGGAATAACGATGACGGATGCGGGCGCGCGCTCCATGAACACGCCATTCTGCCAGGTCAGGGCGTCATGTGTCAACTCTGATGAACGCCTGAGAGAGTGCTCGATCTCGTGAGTGAGGGCTCCCGTACCCTTTTCCGATGAAGAAGCTCTTGCTCTGGGTCGGCGTCGGGGTCCTCACGCTCGTGGTGGTCGCCCTCTCGGGCTGGTACTTCTTCCTCAAGACCGACCCGGAGCCGCGCGCCGCGGTCATCCAGACACCGCTCCAGACCGAAGCGCCGACCACGGCGAACGCGACCGATGCGGGAACCACCAGCGACCCAGCCTCCGCGATCGCCGGCACGTACACGGTGAAGCCGGGCAGCAGCCAGAACTTCGTGGGCTACCGCGTCACCGAGAAGCTCGTCGCCAACGTCGTGGAGTCGACGGCCACCGGCCGCACGGACAACGTCACGGGCACGCTCACCATCAAGGGCACGAGGGTGAGCGACGTGACCGTCACTGCAGACCTCCGCGACCTCACGTCGGACCAGAGCTTCCGCGACGGACGGCTCCATTCGTCCGGCATCGAGTCCGACCGGTTCCCCCAGGCGAAGTTCGTCCTCACCGAACCCATCACGCTGCCGAAGGTCCCCGCGGCCGGCGAGACGATCAAGGTCGACGCCACCGGGGACTTCACCCTGCACGGTGTCACCAAGCAGGTGACCATCCCCATCGAAGCTCGCTGGGACGGCACGGACGTGCAGATCGTCGGCAACCTGCCGATCGTCTTCGGTGACTACAACATCACCGCCCCCACCGCTCCCCCGGTGGCGTCGGTCGACGACCACGGCGAGATGGAGTTCCAACTCTTCTTCAAAGAGAGCGGGGCCTGATCACTCGTCGCCGCTTCGTCGTCAACCGATAGCCTTGGAGGGCTATGGAAACCGCCCACCTCTCGAAGCAGGCCTACGAGCGGCTTCAGCACGAACTCGAAGAGCGATCCGGTCCGAACCGGAGGTCGATCTCCGCGGCGATCGAGCGCGCGCGCGAGCACGGCGACCTCAGCGAGAACGGCGAGTACCACGCGGCCAAGAACGAGCAGGGCCTCAAC
>JBBDHW010000063.1:0-4427 GCA_040880805.1 Acidimicrobiia bacterium
CGAGGCCGCGTTGCCCTCGAACAAGCGCGCGTCAATTGAAGGACACGCCACTAGGACGTCGTGCGCTCGCGGTGGGCGTGGTGGTGTTGTGCGCCATCGCGTCGGTACTGGTCTGCGGAGGAGCCGAGGCGGGTGCCTCGAGGCCGGACCGGGATCCCCGACGCCGGCCCGAGGGGCGTCCGCTCCACGACCACGCCGACGACGCATCAGAGCACAAGGAGGACCGCTCGAATCGACCCCACAAGGCCCCGTCGCCCGGCACCGCCGCGCCGGTCACCTCACCGGGCGGTGGCGAGGACGGCGACGCCCCGGGTGGAGAAGACGGAGCCCTCGGCACCGAGTCTGCGGCCACCGGGCCCACGCCCACCGGGCCCACGCCCATCGAGTCCGCACCCACCGGACCCGCACCGACCCATACGGTGAGCGGGGTTCCCACAGTCGGCGGCGGGCCGGCGACCACACACGGCGCGGCTGATACGGAGGCACTCGTTGCCCCCACCGCCCCCACCCCGCCCAACGGGGCGGAGCCAGCCGCTGCCGGGTCGCCGGCCGCCGTCGTTCCACCTGACGGCCCGGACGCCGAGATACCGGCCGCGCTGCCTCCTGCCGCCGACGTCCCCGCACTCCCCGATCTCCTCGGTTCTGCGATCGGTGCCACCGACCCGCAACCCGCGGCCAACGGGCTCTCGCCCGACACCATCTGGTCCGGCGCGCTCGTCGCGATCCTTGCCTTCGTGGTCCTCTTGTTCCTTGTCGCGCATCAACTCGTGGATCGGCGCGACCCGCGACTCCGCGCGGCGCGTGACGCAGAAGCCGTCGCGCGGTTCCGGTGACGCGCACCCGCCCTCGCGAAGTCGAGCCGGTCACGAACCGTCTGCTCGTCCTTCAGGGCGTCCGTGTCCTGACCGCGGCCGCGATACTCCTCGTCCCTGCACTCACCGGGGACTTCGACATGGCCCTGGTGCCGCTGGCGCTCGCGTACGCGCTCGCGGTCGCCGCGGTGGAGCTCACGCGAAGACGGGTCCCCCGGCTCGACTCGACGCTCGTATCGTCGACGGTGCTCATCGACGGGCTCGTGCTCGCAGCCGCGGTGTCGCACACCGGCGGCTACCGGAGCCCGCTCCTGTTCCTCGTGTTTCTTCTCGTGGTGGCGGCGACGCTGCTCGTGTCGTACCGCACCGGCCTCGAGCTCGCGACTTGGTGCGCGCTGTTGCTCCTGCTCGCGCACGCGGCTGCTGCCCCCAACATTTTCGGCACCGAGCCACGCGTGAGCGATCGGTTCGCACTCGTGAGTGCCTCGACGTTCCTCGTCTTCGCGTTGAGTGCGGCCGCTTTCTCCTGGGTCAACGAACGGTCCCTCCGACACAGCCGCGCGCAACTCGAGTGGTTGATCGAGCTCGGTACCGAGCTCGACCGCGCCCACCGCGCCGAAGACGGAATGGCCGCGCTCGTTCGGCACGTCTGCGGCCGCCTGGGCTTCACCCGCGCGGTCGTGCTCGCGAGGCGCGGCGACGAGTGGTGGGGCGTGTGCGACGACGGCGTCGTCGAGTCGCTGATCGAGACCCGCAGCGGCGGAACGTTGCCGGTGCTGGAGACCTTGTCGAGCACTTCGCCCCTGCTCGTCCGCACGCTCGAGGACGGGCTGCTCGACGCGGTCCTCCCGAGCGCGCGCAATGTCGTCGTGGTGCCGGTTGTCGCCGACGATGAACGCTTCGGGATCGTGGCCGCCGAGTGGGGCGGCCGGGACGAGGCGCGGATCCCGATCCTCACCGTGCAGGCGCTGGCCCAGGCCGCGATGCACACGGCGTCCGCGCTCCACAACGCCGCCCTGCTCGACGAGGTCGAGCGGCTGGCCACGCGCGACTCGCTCACCGGTATCGCAAACCGGCGACTCTTCGATGAGTCGCTCGCGCGGGAGGCGGCGCGCGCGCAGCGGCTGCGGACGCCGCTCAGCCTCGTCGTGTTCGACGTCGACCACTTCAAGCAGATCAACGACACGTACGGGCACATTGCGGGCGACACGGTGCTGCGCGAGGTCGCCGAGTCGATGGTCGCGAGCACGAAGAGCTTCGACGTTGCCGCACGGTACGGCGGTGACGAGTTCGTGTTGCTGCTTCCGGGATGCGGAAGCGCCGACGCGGTCGGGGTTGCCGAGCGCGTTCGGGCCGAGATCGGGCGCCGGGTGCGGGCCGTACCCGTGACGGTGAGCGCCGGGCTCGCGACCATGCCCGACAACGCGAACGACTCCGATCGCCTCGTTTCGGCCGCGGATGCCGCGCTCTACGAGGCGAAGCGGAGCGGGCGCGACCGTGCGGCTACGTCGACACGCGAGGCGAGCGCGGCGCCCGCCGTCGTGCACCTCAACGACGCGCCGCTCGCCCGCGGCGCGTGACTCACGCAGTCGGAGCAACGCTGAGGTGCGCGATCGCGAGCGCCCGCAGCTTCTGGTGTGGCGCCTTGCCGGCGGCGGATCGTTCGATCGTGTCGACGAACAGGAACCGGCGCGGCGCCTTGTACCCGGCGAGCTTCGTGCGGCCCCACGCCGCCAGCTCGGCCTCGTCGAGGTAGTGCCCCTCGGTTACCTGGATCAGCGCGACGACCTTCTCGCCGAACCGGGGATCAGGAACGCCGAGCACCACACAGTCGAAGACGCTCGCGTGCTTGCGCAGCACGAGCTCCACCTCTTCGGGGTAGACCTTCTCACCGCCGGTATTGATCGACGCCGAACCGCGACCGAGGAGGCGGACCGTGCCGTCGACGTCGACGGTCGCGTAGTCGCCCGGGATCGAGTAGCGCTCTCCGCCGATGACGCGAAACGTTGCCGCCGTTCTCGCCGGGTCGTTGTAGTAGCCGATCGGGAGATGGCCGCCCATCGCAACGAGCCCGATCTCGTCGCTTCCGGGTGTGACGTCGCGGCCCGTGTGCTCGTCGAACACGTGGACGCGCTCGCTGATCCGAAAGCGCGCTGGTTCGTTGGTCGCGTCGCCGGCGCGCGACGTGTTGCTCGGTCCGAGTCCCTCCGACGCGCCGAGCGTGTCGATGATCGTGAGTCCGGAGAGGTGCGCGAGCAGCGCGCGTTTCGTGTCGGGACTGAACAACACACCCGAAGATGTGATGCCGCGCAAGCCGCTGATGTCCCATCGCCCAGGGTGTGAGTCGAGCGCAGCGAGCAGCGGACGGGCAAAGACGTCGCCCACCAGAGTGAGCATCTCGACGTGTTCGCGCTCGACGGTGTCCCACACGAGCTCGGCATCGAGACCCGGCTGGTCGATGAGCACCACGGTGCCGCCACCCGCGAGCGTCGCGAGCGCGACGTTGAGCCCGGTTCCGTGCATGAGCGGCGCGACGGGCAGCATGATCCCGGTGCGCTTCCCTGCTCGCGCCGCCTCGAGGGGATCGGACGGGTCGGGACGGTCCGGGTGTGACACCGCCCACAGGCCAACGTAGAGGTCCTCGTTGCGCCACATCACGCCCTTCGGCATGCCGGTGGTGCCGCCCGTGTAGAGGAAGATCAGGTCGTCGCCGCTCGGTGCTCGTGGCGCGACCTCGGGTGGAGAGGCTCCTGCGAGCGCGCGCTCGTAGGGCTCGCCCACCTCGAGCAGGCGCGGTCGCCACGGCCTCTGGATGCGCTTGGCGGCACGGGCGACGGCCTTCGCCTGTTCGGGACCGTGCACCACGAACTTCGCGTCGGAGTCGTCGAGGACGTGGTGCACCTCGTCGGCGACGTAGCGGAAGTTCACGTTCACCGGGACGCAGCCGAGCAACAGCGCGGCGAAGAACGTCTCGAGGTATTCGGGGCGGTTGGTGAGGTCGATGGCGACCTTGTCGCCCGGCTCGAGTCGGGCATCTCGGGCGAGGTACCACGAGAGGCGACGGGCGCGGTCGGCGAAGTCACCCCAGGTGACGCGGCGTTCGCCACAGACGATCGCCTCGCGGTCGGGCACGATCGATGCGAGCCCGCCCCACACCGCGGCGAAGTTCCAGACCGGCACCCGCCGCAATCTAGGAGCAGCGAGCAGATGGCGGGGCCCGGCGGCCGCGGCGAACGGAGCGGAGCGAAGTGAGCTCGCCAGCGAGCGAGCGCCCGCGGCGTAGGTATCCTGCAACGCAGCGAGCGAGCGAGTTATCAGGCATGTCTCAGGTGGGTTGGAGCAGGATCCCGTGCAGCGGAGGGCACCGGCAACCCAGAGGAGTAAGCGTGACGAACGTATCGACGAAGAGGTTTCCCCGAAAAGCCGGGATCGTGGCGGGATTCTTGGCACTGGCGGCGATTCCCGCCCTGGGCCTGGGCGCCTTCGCGGCGGCCGACACCGGCTCCGGCGAGACAACCCCCCAGGCTGCACCGCCCGCCCACCCGCGGCTCACGGATGTGCAGAAGCAGTGTCTGACCGACCAGGGTGTGACGCTGCCGGAGAGGTCTGCGAACG
>JBBDHW010000063.1:4527-10815 GCA_040880805.1 Acidimicrobiia bacterium
GCGCGGCGATGCGTGCGGCCGCCGAGGCGTGTGACATCCCCCTTCCGGCGCACGGTCCGCGTTTCCAGCTCAGCGACACCCAGAAGCAGTGTCTGACCGACCAGGGTGTGACGCTGCCGGAGAGGTCTGCGAACGGTGAGCGTCCGGCGCCGCCGACCGACGAGCAGCGCGCGGCGATGCGTGCGGCCGCCGAGGCGTGTGACATCCCCCTTCCGGCGCACGGCGGGCCGGGCCAGGGTCAGGGCGGCACATCGATCTAGCGCGGAGCGCTCGCGCGGAGCGCGTAGCCCCCGTGTCTCCGAGTTCGGGGCACTCACCCGGTTCCCCCCTACCGGGTGAGTGCCCTTTCTTCACTTGGTTCGCTCTCCGCCGGCCTGTGGGTCGCCGACGTCGAACCACCACCCGGCGAGCTGCTCCAACTCGCGCACTGTGACGCGGAGCTCGTCGCTGAGCAGGCCAGGTAGGCGCGCCGAGAGCACGATCGACGACGACCGGTAGTACCAGAGCTGGTCGACCGCGCCCGCGTGGAAACGCCCCCAGGTCTCGGGGCCGTGGCGCCGCAGGTCGGCGAGCGTGGTCCGTGCGTTGGAGAGCGCGTCGGCCGCGCGCACCCGCAACACCGACTCCGACGTCTTCGGATCGCGCAGGTGCTCGATCGAACGCGTCTTCCGCTCGCGCCAGTTCGCTGCGTCGCGCGGTTGCTTCTTCCGCTTCGCCCTCTTACCGGTGGGAACGTCGGTGCATCCGGCAACGATGCGGGCCACCTTGCGCCCGAACCGTTTCCGGATCTGCTTGCGTGTGACCGAGGCGTCCTCGATCGCGTCGTGCAGCAGCGCCGCGATCGCCTCGGTCTGGTTGCCGCCGCCCTCGAGCACGAGCGACGCGACGTCGAGTAGGTGCGCGGCATATGGGACGGCCGTTCCCTTCTTCGTCTGCGCACGGTGCAGCGAGCACGACCACTCCACCGCCTTCGCGAACCGACGGTCGAGCACGACGACGACCTTGTCCGACGTGTTGTCAGTCGGCATTGCGCGCCTTCACGACGTTGCGCTCGTGCTCGGCCTGCGTGGTCGCGAAGTACGTCTTCCTGTTCTTGTCGGACACGTAGTACTTGTAGCCGACCCATGCAGGGTTGAGCACGGCGTTGAGCGCGTTCGCATCGACCGTTTCGATCGGTGTGGGCGGCAGCCCCAGCACCTTGTACGTATTGTAGGGCGAGTTGATCTTCTTGTCGGCGTCGATCGGGACCGGCGGGCAGCCACCTTTCGCGTAGCAAAGGGTCGCGTCGATCTGCAACAGCATGTTCGAACGAAGACGGTTGACGATCACCGCCGCGATCAGCGGCGAGTCCTCGTTCCGGCCGGACTCGGCTTGCACCAGCGAGGCGGCAACCAACACCTGGTACGGCGAGAGCCCGAAGTTCTGCCCGTTCCCGAGACCCGCGGCGTCGGCGCGCTTGTCGAACTCGTCGACGATCCGATGGAGGATCTGGTCCTCGGTCTCGTTGGCACCCACGAGGTAGGTGTCGGGCCACGTGAGCCCTTCGAGTGAGTTCACACCGTCGGGTTCGTACCTCGATCGGATCACGCCCGAGTTCGCGACTTGCAGGAACCGGTCCTTGTCCTTGCCGGGAAGCCTGCCGACGCGCTCCGCGATCGCGGTGATGCTGAGGCCCGGCGGTAACAGCAGCGGGATGTCGGGAATCTCGGCGGCCGGGCCGCCGCGCAGCGCGTTGAGTGCCGCCTGCGCGGAGTTGTTGATGCCGAACACGTAGCGACCCGCCGGGAACCCGTTGACGCCCGCCGCCGCCGCGATCTGTTGGAACTCGGCGGAGGAGGCGATCACGCCCTCCCGCTGGAGCTCGTTGCCCACTTCCTTCGGCCCCCAGCCCTGCTGGACCTCGACGACCCGGTCGGTGCTCTTGTCGTGCTCGACGTTCGCGAAGACCCAGGCGGAGGCGATCACGATCGGAGTCAGCAGTGCCAGGACCGCGCAGAACGCAGCCAGGTTCCGTCGCCGCGTCCGGGTGATCTCGGCTTCGCGCCCGGCGCGCCGGGTGGTCGGGGTGGATGGTGGCACGGTCAGATGCTCATCGGTCGCGCCGCCGCGAGTCAATGTGAGGCGGCTGTGGGACAATGCCGCGATGCGCTTCGCATTGAAGACTGCCCCGCAGCACACGACGTGGCCGGACATGCTGGCCGTCTGGCAAGCCGCCGACGAGATCGAGCTGTTCGAGTCGGCTTGGACGTTCGACCACTTCTATCCGATCCACTCCGACTCTACCGGTCCGTGCATGGAGGGCTGGGTCACGACCACGGCGCTCGCGCAGGCCACCAAGCGGCTCCGCGTGGGTGTGCTCGTGACCGGAGTGCCCTACCGCCACCCTGCCGTGCTGGCCAACATGGCAGCCACGCTCGACATCATCTCCGGTGGGCGGCTCGAGCTCGGCATCGGCGCCGGCTGGAACCAGGAGGAGGCGAACGCGTACGGCATCGATCTCCATGCCACGCTGCGGGAGCGGTTCGACGCGTTCGACGAGTCGTGTGAGGCGATCATCGGCCTGCTCACGAACGAGACCACTACTTTCGAGGGGAAGTACGTGCGGCTCGAGAACGCCCGCTGCAACCCGAAGCCGTTCCAGCGGCCACACCCTCCGATCTGCATCGGGGGCGGCGGCGAGCGGCGCACCCTCCGTTCGGTCGCACGATTCGCGCAGCACTGGAACTTCCCCGGCGGGTCGGTGGAGCAGTTCCTCTCCAAGCGCGACGTGCTGCGCAAGCACTGCGACGCCGTTGGGCGCGACCCGGCCGAGATCACGACGTCGACACATCTCCGCGGTGGTAGCGGCGTTGGTGCGCTCGACATCGACGAGCTCGTCGGCCAGGCGAAGCGTTATGCCGACGCCGGTCTCGACCTCGGCATCGTGTACCTGCCGGTGCCCCACACCCCCGACGTGCTCGACGACGTAGCCACGGCGCTCACGCCCCTCGCTTCCTGAGGCGGCCGCGACGGGGGCTCCACATGTTCAGAGCGTCCACCCCGCGGCTTTGCGCTCCGCGCACGTGGGGCAAATGGGATAACGCGACGGGTCGCGCGTGGGCACCCATCTCTTCCCGCACAGCGCCTCGATCTCCTCGCCCGTGACGTAGGCACGCGCGACGTCTTCTTTGCGGCAGTAGTGCGCGAAGCGGTCGTGGTCGCCGCCGTCGGTGTCGACGGCGTCGGGCGCGGGCGCGTCGACCGGTGCGGTGATGATCTCGGTCATGGGTGCACAGGGTACCGTCGGAGCCGTGCCCGACTTCGCCGACGATACGAGCAGCGAGCTCGAGCGAAAGTCCAAGGCCCTGGCGGTGATGGCGCTGCTGGAGACCTTCACCTACCTCGTGCTGTTCTACTTCTGGATCGTCGCGCCCGACGACGTGGCCAAGCGTCTGGTGGGCTTCTTCCACGGTCTCGTGTGGATGGCATTCGTCGCGATGACGGTGATCATCCGATCCGACATCGGGTGGACGTGGGGCTACACCGCCCTCGTGGTGCTCACGGGGCCGATCGGTGGGGTGCTCGTGTTCATGAGGATCCGGCGGACCCCGCGAGAAGCGCTCGTACCTCCTCGATCGCACGCCGAAGGTCACTGACCTCGCGTTCCTGGGCGCGATCGGTGCCGAGGAACAAGAACACGCAGCGCGCAACCGGCTCACCGGTGGCGGCTTCGAGCGCGAGCGCGTACGACGCGCCCTGCAACCGATAGCGCGCGACCTTGGCGTCGAGGTCCGACTCGTTGCCCCACGCGTCGGTCTTGTAGTCGACGACGATCAGACCCTCACTCGTGCGGTAGACGAGGTCGACGTAACCCTCGAGTGTGTGACCATCGATTCGCGTCGCGACGTACATCTCTCTGTGAAGGCGGTCGCCCGTAGTTGCCTCGCGCACTGTGGCGGACGTGAGCGCGCTGCGGGCGAGGGCAGCGATGTCGCGCTCCCTTCCGATCACGCCCTCCGCCGCAGCCTGCGCGGCCGCGGTCTCGTCGATGCCCTCGCCGGTGACGAGGTCGACCGTTTGGAGCACCGCGTGCACCGCGCTGCCGACCGCGGTGCCGTAGCGGCCCTTGTTCCAGGGTGGCAGCTCGAGGTCGCGCGCGTCTTTGGCCAGGCCGGGGTCGGCGCGCGCGGCGGCTTCGGTGGCGATCGCGGTGGCCGACCACACGCGTGGACGCGCCCCGTTCGTGAGAGCGGCGGCGCGCGCGGCGACCCATTCGTCCCAAGGGAGGAACGGGACCATCGCCGCGAGCGGTGGTGCGGCCGCGAGCGGCGGTCGACCAGCAGGCTCGAGTTTCGTCCAGTGCGGCGCTTCGCGCGCGGCCGACCAGAGGAGCTCCGCGTGTGTCCACTTCGTGCGATCTGACGGATCGGGCTCGCGCGTGGTGCGGTGCACCGACACGACCAAGTGGTCGCGCGCGCGCGTGAGCGCGACGTAGAGCAGCCGGATCTTCTCGTGGAAGTCCATCTGCTCGTCGATCGGCTGGTAGCGCTCGAACTCCTCGGTGGTGACACGTGACGAGACCCGAAGTGCGTAGGTGTCGGAGTCGTGGGGGAAGAGGAGCTCCACGCCGCTCCGGTACCGGCGCACTCCGGTGGTCATACCGGAGACGATCACGATGGGGAACTCCAGGCCCTTCGCGCCGTGGATCGTGAGGATGCGCACCGCGTCGTCGTCGGTCTCGGGCAGCACGGTCTCCACGACCCGCGCTCCCTCGGCGCTCTGGAGGTCGGCCCAGCGCAAGAAGTCGCGCACGCTCCCGGACTGAGCCTCCGAGAACGCGCGGGCCTGATCGATCACGAACCTCACGCGGCGCCACAGGTCGCGCGGCCGTCCGTGTGCGAACCCCACCTCGAGCACGCGCCGTTCGCGCACGATGCGGTCGAGGAGCTCGCTCGGTCCGAGCCACAGTCGCGCCTCGTGCCAAGCCGCCAGCGCGCGCATCGCTTCGCCGCACGCGTGATCGGGCGGCAGTGACTCGGGAAGCGGAGCCTGGTGGTTCCAGCGCCCGCCGTGCTCGATCCGGAACGTGTAGAGGTCGTCGTCGCCGCAGCCGAGCAGGGGCGAGCGCAGGGCGCTCACGAGCGAGAGCTCGTCGGTGGGGTCGTCGACGGCCTGCAACACGAGTAGGAGGTCGCGGATCTCGCGCGTGCCGTAGACGAGTGACGACGTTTCCGCGCGGTACGGGATGCCGGCGGCGTCGAGCGCGTCCTCGAGGTGGCCGAGCGACGTGCGCGCGGGCAGCAGGATCGCGATATCGCCCAGGCGGCACGGTTCCCATACATCTGTCTCGGCCCTGTGCTCCCGCCGTGATACCGACCAGCTCTCGGCGAGGGCCGTGCTCACCGCGGTGGCGACGTCGGCGGCCTCGCGCTCGCGGAGCGCGTCGGCGCGCGGGCCGTCGTCGTGCGGCACCACACCCAGCAACACTGGTTCCGGCCTGATGGGTGCGTCGCCGCGGTCGGGGACGAGCGCGACGTACTCGGGTTGTGACTCCGGTTCGGCGACGATCAGGTCGCGGAACACGTGGTTCACGAACTCGATCACCTGCCGGGTGGTTCGGAAGTTGCGGGTGAGGTGACGCGGCGCGGCTCCGAACGCCGAACGGGCTCGCAGGAACGCCGCGATGTCGGCGCGGCGGAACCGGTAGATCGACTGCTTCGGGTCGCCGACCACGAACAGCCGCCCGGGGTCGACCACGATGTCGTCCCATTGCCGATCGCGCGCGTCCGGGTCGTCGGAAGCGAGGAGCGCGGCGAGGTCGCACTGGATGGGATCGGTGTCTTGGAACTCGTCGAGCAGCAGGTGCGTGTACCGGGCGCGGAGCCGCCGCCTCACTTCCCAACCGTGCTGTGGGCTGCGCAGGACCGCGCGGGAGAGCACGAGCAGATCGTGGAACTCGAGGCGCCCGCTGCGACGGCGTTCGTCGGCCTCGCGCAAGGTGAACTGCGCGATCTCCCACGCGAGCCGTCGCACCGTGGCTTCGGTGATCGTCCGGGTGATCGCCGCCGCCTGCTCGCGCACGGCCGCGACCCGCGACCGCACGGAGTCGACGTTGGACGACGACGGCCAGTTGTCCTTGCGTCCGGACCTCGCGCTGAACCTCGGGAGGCCCTCGGTGAGCAGCCGGAGCTGCTCGTACTCGTCGGGCGCGCGCTCGAAACGGTCGCGCCACGCCGCGAGCTCCACCAGGCCGAGGGCGAGCTTGTCGTCGGGGTCGGTGCACGAGCTCGCGAGCGCTCAGACATCGCG
>JBBDHW010000064.1 GCA_040880805.1 Acidimicrobiia bacterium
GAGGCGGGTATCCCGCCTCGCAGAGAGCGAGCGAATGATCAGGTGAAGCGGCGCATGGAGACGTTCACCACGAGTCCGACGCACGCGAAGCTCGTGATGAGCGACGACCCGCCGTAGCTCACGAACGGGAGCGGGATGCCGGTGATCGGCATGATGCCCATCGTCATCCCGACGTTCTCGAACACCTGGAACGCGAGCATCGACAGCACGCCCACGCACACGAGCGTGCCGAAGAAATCACGGGAAAGCCGGGCGGTTCGCCAGGTTCGCCACATCACGATCGCGAAGAGCCCGAGCAGGACGACCGCTCCGAGGAAGCCGAGCTCCTCTCCCACCGACGTGAAGATGAAGTCGGTGTGCTGCTCGGGGACGAAGCCGCCCTGGGTCTGCGAACCCTCGCCGAGACCTTCGCCTCCGAAGCGGCCGTGCGCGATGGCCTGCTTCGACTGCTCCTGGTTGTAGGCGTTGCCTTGCGAGTTCGCGCTGCCCGGGTCGACAAACGACGTGAACCGGTCGATCTGGTACTGCTTCAGGATCCCGAGGTTCGCGACGGCGAACACGCCGGTGATCGCGAGCAGCGCGAGCACGAGGAACTGGCGTCCGGTGATGCCGGCCACCGTGAGCAAACCCGCGATGACCACCACGAGCACGAGCACCGTCCCGAGGTCGGGCTGGAGGAGCACGAGCCCGATCGGCACTGACGCGAGCGCGAGGATCGTCGCCAGACGCCACGCGTCGAGCTCACCGCGGTATTGGTTGCAGTAGCCGGCGAGCGCCACGATGATGCCGAACTTGGCGAACTCCGACGGTTGGAGCGTGAAACCACCGGGGAGCTGGAACCACGCCTGGTGGCCCTTGATGTTCGAGCCGAGCGGCGCGAGCACGGCAAGCAACAGGCCGACGGTCGCGAAGTAGGCGAACATCGAGTGATCGCGCAGACTCCGGTAGTCGATCGCGATCACGGCAACCATGGCCACGATACCGAGCGCGAAGAACATCGCCTGGCGCTTGACGAAGTAGAGCTCGTCACCGGGAACGCGGTGCTGCGTAGTCGACCAGATCATGACGAGACCGATGGCGCCGATCGCGAGCACTGCGCCGACGAGCAGGAAGTCGAAGTGGCGCACCGGCGCGATATCGAGACGAGCGTCGCGGCTCCTCCGCGTACCGATCGCCGGGCGCGTCATCATCGCCATCAGTCGCTCTTCTTCACCGGCGCGGGTGCGTAGCGCACGGGCGCCGGGTCGGGGTTGCCGTTCAGGAAATCCATCACCCGGCGAGCGATGGGCGCGGCGATGTCGGCCCCGAAACCGCCCTGCTCGACCATCGCGACCACCACGTACTGCGGCTGCGCCGGGTCTTTGCCCGGGTTCACGATGCCCGCGAACCACGACGTGTCTTGCTTGCCCTTCCCCGCCTGTGCGGTGCCGGTCTTGCCCGCGACGGGCACGCCGTCGTAGGTGTTGAACGAGAAGAACGCCGTGCCCTCCTGGCTGTTCACTGCGCCGTCGATGCCTGCGAGCACCGGGTCGCGGACCTGGGGCGTCAGGCCGGTGTCGCGCGGAGCCGGCATGGCGACAAGACTGAGCAGCTTCCCGAGCTGGCCCTCCGGCTGCCCGGCAGTGCTGGCGTGGATGCCGACGACGAGCTGCGGGCTGTGGAGCGTGCCGCCGTTGGCGAACGCGGCGTAGCCGTCGGCCAGTTGCAACGGTGTGACGAGCACGTCGCCCTGGCCGACGGCGAGGCTCGCGCTGTCACCCTGCCGCCATGTCCTCGACGTCGGGTCGTCGCTGCTCTTGTTGAGGGCTTGGTTGAACGCGAGATCCGGGATCCGACCCGACTGGTCCCCACCGAGACTGATCCCGGTCGGCACGCCGAAGCCGAACGCGCGCGCGACCTCCTGCATCCCGTAGCCGCGCGGATGGCTGGGCGAATTGTCGCTGCCCTCGTTGGAGTCGTAGACGTACCAGAACTCCTTGCCCACGTTGTAGAAGAACGCGTCGCTCGAGACGGTGAGCGCGCGCGGCAGGTCGACGATGCCGTACTTGATCTTCCGCGCGTTGCACCGCTTCTCGTCGTTCCCGAACAGGACGCAGCCGTCGTCGTAGTACGTCTCGTCCGCAGCACGGATGCCGTACTTGATCGTGGCGATCGACGTGAAGAGCTTGAACGTCGACCCCGGGGCGTACGGGCTGAGCGCGCGATCGATCAGCGGGAGCGACCCGTTCTGGTCGAGATACTCGGCAGGGAGTCCGCCCGCGACGATCACGTTGGGGTCGAAGGTCGGGGCCGATGCCATCGCGACCACTGCACCCGTACGCGCGTCGAGCACGACGACCGCGCCCCCGGTGGCCTGGTAATAGCCACCTCCGTCGGGATCGATCAGGTGGCGTGCTCCCTGCATGCCCTGCTCGAGCGAGTCCGCGGCAACCTTCTGGGCGTCGATGTCGATCGCGAGTTGCACGTCGTGACCGGGCTCTGCCTGTCGGACGATCGACTCGCCCACCTTCACGCCGCGGTTGTCGACGCGCACCTCCTTGAGCTCGGGTGCGCCCCGCAGCTCGGTCTCGAAGGTCTGCTCGATGCCCGCCTTCCCGATGGTGTCGTCGGCTGTGTAGCCCTTCGCCTTCTTGTCGTTGTACTCCTCCGCGTTGATCCGGCCCGTGTAGCCCAACAGGTGCGCCGCGAGCGATCCCGCCGGGTACACACGCAAGAAGCTCGACGTGACGCGAGTTTGGGGGAAGTCGTCCTGGCGCTCCCACACGTACTGCGCCTGATCGACGTTCACACGCTCGGCGACGGTCACTGCTTCGAACAACTCTCTGTTCGGATCGTCGAGACGCTTGTCGACCTCTCCCGTCGAGATGCCGAGGACACGCGCCAGGTTCGGTACGAGCCGGACCCTCGTCGCGTAGGTGAGCTTCTGCCGGTCGACCACCAACGTGGTGACTGCTCGGGTCTCCGCAAGGACGCGTCCCTTGGCGTCGAGGATGCGGCCGCGGAGCGCCGGCACCTGCACCACCTTGTCACCATTCGTCTGCGCGGCGACGGCCAGCTTCTCGCCTCCTGCGACCTGCAGGAACCAGGCCCGGGTGAGCAGCCCCGCGAGCAAAGCGACGACCACCAGCCCGATGACGACGAGGCGTCCCCTCGTGTCGACTTCCTGCCTCACGGCGTCCGTCCGCTCGAACCCGGGTTGGGTCGTCCTTCCGCCGCCACGGCTGGCCATTGTCGCCGATGGGCCGGTGCGAACGCGGGCGCGGTCGGGGTCATCGCGCCACCCGCCAGGTGGATCGGCCCTCGGAGTGCCGTGCAGCCCTGCGAACAAGCGGGAACACGGCGGGCGCGATCAACGCGTCGTAGAACGCAGCAATCGCGACTGTCTTCAAGCTCGAGAGCGAGAGAAAGCCCTCTTGCCCGATCACCGCGCCGACCGAGAGGAACACGAGGCCTCCGAAGAAGCCGCCGATACCGCCGAGCAACGGCGCGATCGCAGGTGGCCTCCGCACCATCCCGGCCTGGAACACGCCCACGGCATACCCGGTGATCGCGTACGACAGTGCGGAGAGCCCGAGCGGCGTGGAGAGGAACAAGTCGATCGCGATTCCCATCACGAAACCGAACCAGGCGCCCGACTCTGCACCCTCGTAGTACGCGACCGCGAGCACGGCCACCAGGCCGACGTCGGGCGCGACGCCGTCGATGCGGAAGTGCGTGAACAGCGTCGTCTGCAGCACGACGCAGGTGACGACGACGAATCCGAGCCGGATTCGTCGGATCATGGTGTGGCCGGCGGTTGGTAACGCAGGACTTTCACGATCGTGAGCCGGTCGAGGTCGACGATCGGCCGGAGCGCGGCTCGTTCGGCGGTCGCAGTGGACGGATCGACCGCGTGGACCACGGTGCCCACCGCCAGGCCTCGCGGGAACGGCGACTCGTTGAGACCGCGCGTGATCGCGTACTCGCCCTTCGCGAGCTTCTGTGTCGAGTCACGGATCTGCAGTTCGAGGAACGTGCTGTCCTTCTGGCCGTTCGCCAGCCCGATCGGACCGAGTGCGCCACTCGGATCGAGGAGCTGCACGCCCACACCGAACTCCGGGTCGTCCATACGCTGCACGGTCGCGCGCGACTTCGACACCGACGTGATCTTGCCGACGAGCGCGCCACCGTGCGCACCGACGACGACCGCCATGTCGTTCGCGATGCCGTCGTCGCTGCCCTTGTCGATCTGGAACGTGCGCTCGAAGTTGCCGGTCGAGCCGTCGACGACGCTGGCGAACACGCTGTCGTAGTCGGCGACGTCGGGTAGGTCGACAAGCTCCTTGACTCCCTGCGCGTCGGCGACCGCCGACTTGTTGGCCGCGATCTGGCTCTCGAGGCCGGCGTTCGCCCGCCGCAGGCGTTCGTTCTCGGATTGCAACTCATCGGCGCGGCCGAGGCTGTCGAAGAAGTCGGTGGCCGGCGAGATCGCATCGTCGGCAAGGTCCTGCAGAGGCGCGATCACGTCCTGGGCGCCGGACCGGAGCGTTGCCACCACGCCGGTGCCCTGTTGATCGAGGGTGATGAGGACGAGGGAGGTGATGATCAACATCACCAGTGTGATTCGGCGGCGGCGATCCTGGCGGTACACAACCATGATTGCAAGGGCGCGCCCACTCGGGCGCGGTCAGTCCTGTGGGCCGGTGCTCAGGACCTGGTGGAGCACGTCGAAGTTCTCGAGGCACTGCCCCGAGCCGAGCACCACCGAGTAGAGGGGGCGCCTTGCCCGGTGGACCGGCATGCCCGTCTCGGCCTGGATGATGTTGTCGAGACCGATGAGCTGCGCGCCGCCGCCGGTGATGACGATGCCGCGTTCCATGATGTCGGCCGCGAGCTCGGGTGGTGTCTTGTCGAGCGTGACCTTCACCGCGTCGACGATCGCGGCCGTGGGCTCTTCGATTGCTTCACGGATCTCCAGCGTAGAGATCACGATGACCTTGGGAAGGCCGCTCACGAGATCTCGGCCGCGCACCTCGGCATAGATCTCCTCCTCGAGCGGCCACGCGCTCGCGAGCTGCACCTTCACTTCCTCGGCGGTGCGCTCGCCGAGCGCGAGTGAATACTCGCGCTTCACGAAGTTGATGATCGCCTCGTCGAACTCGTCGCCACCGACGCGGCTCGACTCGCTCACCACGATGCCACCGAGCGAGATCACCGCAACTTCGGTGGTGCCGCCGCCGATGTCGACGATCATGTTCCCTGCGGGTTCGTGCACCGGGAGCCCGGAGCCGATCGCCGCCGCCATCGGCTCCTCGATCACGAGCACCGGCTTTCGTGCGCCGGCAAACTCGGCGGCTTCCTGCACCGCGCGGCGCTCCACGCCGGTGATCCCCGAGGGGATGCAGATGACCATCCGCGGCTTCGCCCAGCGCCGCTGGTGCACCCGCTGGATGAAGTAGCGCAGCATCTTCTCGCACATGTCGAAATCGGCGATGACGCCGTCCTTCAGCGGGCGGACCGCCTCGATGTAGCCGGGCGTGCGCCCGAGCATGCGCTTGGCTTCGGTGCCGATCGCGATCGGGCGGCCGCTGCGCGTGTCCATCGCGACGATCGAAGGCTCGTCGAGCACGATGCCCTTGCCGCGGACGTACACGAGCGTGTTGGCCGTGCCGAGGTCGACCGCCATGTCACGGCCGACGAAGGACTGGAACCAGGGCTCGGGCACGATAGAGAGTCTCCGGAGGGGGCTCGGTTTGGACCACAGGCTAGTCAAGGTGCCCCTCGACGCGCCGGTGCGACCCCTATTTCCCCGGCCTATTCGCCCGGACTATTTGGCGGGCAGATCCGGAAAGAAGAGCGCGATCTCACGGGCCGCGGTTTCCGCGCTGTCCGAGCCGTGGACCAGGTTCTCAGTGGTTTCGAGGGCGAGATCGCCGCGAATCGTTCCCGGCGCAGCCTCACGCGGCCTCGTGGCACCCATCATCGTGCGGAGCACCTGCCACGTGCCTTCTTCGCCCTCGACGACCATCGCCACGAGCGGTCCGCGTGTGATGAAGGCGACGAGATCGTCGTAGAAGGCCTTGCCGCGGTGCTCTTCGTAGTGGCGGCCCGCGAGGTCGATGTCGATCGTTCGGAGCTCCATCGCGACGATCGTGAGCCCGCGTCGCTCCATGCGGGCCACGATCTCGCCGACGAGCCCCCGCTCGACCGCGTCGGGTTTGCAGAGAACGAGCGTCCTGTCACCCATGATCGGGCGGCAGATTAGTGCAGCAGTGCGGTGCGCGCCGGACCGGCAACGTACAATGAGCCGGCGACGATCACCTGGCCGTCGATCGCGCTCTGCGCGATGGCGTGCCGTACGGCGTCGGCGACACGGTCGATCACGTCGACGCGGTCGGCTGGAACTCCAAGTGCGCGAGCAGCGTCCGCGACGTCTTCCGGATCGCGCGCGCGCGGGATCTCGGGACGGCAGCACACGACGCGGTCGACCTCGCTGACACCGAGAGCGTCGAGCATCTCGCGCGCGTCCTTCTGACGCAGCACGCCGATCACCCACGTGCGTTCGGTGCGCGGGAATTCTTCGTCGAGTGCCGCGCGTATCGCGCGAGCACCGGCGATGTTCTTCGTACCGTCGATGACGACGAGTGGATTGTGCCCGACCACTTCGAGCCTTCCGGGCGACTCGACGGACGCGAACGCGTCCGAGACGATGTCGTAGCCGAGCGGACGATCGAGGAAGCATTCCACGGCCGTGAGCGCGGCGACGGCGTTGTCAGCCTGGTACGCGCCGTGCAGACGAAGAAAGAGCTCGGGGTATGTCGCGTACGGCGTGAAAAGATCCATCACGCGCCCACCGAGTGCGAGCGTGTTGGCGGTGACTCCGAAGTCGGCGTCGCGCACCACGACGCGCTCGGGATTCCGCTCGATGAAGATCGGAACGAGCTCGCGGTCGGTCTCGCCGAGCACGAGCGTGGATCCCGGCTTCACGATGCCGGCTTTCTCGGCGGCGATGTCGCGTCGTGCCGGTCCGAGATACTCCACGTGGTCGAGCTCGACGTTGGTGACCACCGCCACCCGGCCGTCGACGACGTTCGTGGAGTCCCAGGTACCGCCGAGCCCAACCTCGATCACTGCGACATCGACGGCGATGTCGGCGAACCACTCCAAGGCCGTCGCGTTGATGATCTCGAAGTAGCTGGGCCGGTCTGGGAGGAGGGGCTCGATCTCGGCGATGCATCCCAGGATCCGGTCGAGCTCGTCATCGGGGATGGGCTCGCCGTTCCAGGCGATCCGCTCGTTGAAGCGCTCCAGGTAGGGGCTGGTGTCGGTGCCCACCGACAGGCCGGCGTCGACGAGGAGGCCCGTTGCGATGCGCGCCGCGGAGGTCTTGCCGTTGGTACCGGTGATGTGGATGGCGGGGTACTGGAGCTGCGGAGAGCCGAGGAGCTCGATCAACGACTCCATCCTGGAGAGCGGCTCCGGCGACAGCCGCCGCCGGGACCCGACGGGGACACCCACCTTCCGCTCCAGATTTATGTGGTCGTCGAGCCAGGCCCTCACCGCGCGGGGCTCCACCTCGATCCCTACGCCGCCATCATTGGTCGCTCAACTGCGAGCCGGGATACCCGGCTCGCCCCCGTTTCGCTCCGCGTCGGGATCGGCAAGCTCGACGTCGACCCAGAGCTCGTCACCGGCCTCGACGTCGAGCTCGCTCGTGACCCGACCCGCCTCGCGCACGTCGTCGACCGCGAGCTCCAGCGGTCGCGAAAGTTCGGGCGGGAGGTACACGACCGCGCGTGTCACCTCCGTGCGCATGGATCGGTGCGCCGAGCTCTTCGCCTTGCGGATCTCACCCAGTACCGCCGCCGCGACGTCGTAGACGCTCGTGTCAACGCCTTGCACCCCGAGCTCTTCGACGGTCGGCCATGCGGCGCGGTGTACCGAACCCTCTTGCCACCACGACCACACTTCTTCGGTGACAAACGGCAAGTGCGGTGCGAACAACCGCAGCAGCGAGGACAGCGCAAGCGAGAGGGCCGCGCGTGCAGAACGCGCCGCGTCGTCACCCAACGAGCCGTAGGCCCGCTGCTTCACGAGCTCGAGGTAGTCGTCACAGAAGCCCCAGAAAAAGCGCTCAGTGTGTTCGAGCGCACGGGCATAGTCGAAGTCGTCGAACGAGCGTGTGGCGGTGTCGATGACCTCGTGCAACGCCGCGAGCATGGAACGGTCGAGGGGCGAGTCGATCGCACCGGTAGGCGGAGCCTCGTCACCCATGACGCCCAGCGCGAACTTCGACGCATTGAGGATCTTGATCGCGAGCCGGCGTCCGATCTTCATCTCGCCTTCGTCGAAGGCGGTGTCGACACCCGGTCGCGCGCGCACGGCCCAATACCGCACTGCGTCGGAGCCGAAGTCTTCGAGCAACTTCATCGGTGTGACGACGTTGCCCTTGCTCTTCGACATCTTCTTGCGATCGGGATCGAGGATCCAACCGTTGATCGTGGTGTCGCGCCACGGCAGCTCGTGGTGCTCGAAGTGCGAGCGGACGATCGTGTCGAAGAGCCACGTGCGGATGATCTCGGGACCTTGCGGCCGGAGGTCCATCGGGAACGTGCGCGAGAAGAGATCCTGGTCGGTCTCCCATCCGCACGCGATCTGCGGGGTGAGGGACGACGTCGCCCACGTGTCCATTACATCGGGGTCACCGATGAAGCCGCCGGGCTTGCCGCGCTGGTCCTCGTCGAAGCCGTCCGGCGGCTCGCTCGACGGATCGACGGGCAAGCGGTCCTCCGACGCCGGCAAGAGGGCGTCGTAGTCGGGGCTGCCGTCGTCGTCGAGTCGGTACCAGACCGGGAACGGGACGCCGAGGAAGCGCTGCCGGCTGACGAGCCAGTCGCCGTTGAGCCCCTCGACCCAGTGCCGGTAGCGCACGTGCATGTGATCGGGGTGCCAGATCAGCTTCTCGCCGCGTTCGAGGAGCTCTGCCCGGAGCGCGTCGTCGCGCCCGCCGTTCCGGATGTACCACTGACGGGTCGTGACGATCTCGAGCGGCCGGTCGCCATTTTCGTAGAACTTGACCGCGTGCGTCATCGGCTTCGGCTCACCCACGAGATCGCCCGACTCGCGCAGCAGCTCGACGATGCGCGTCTGCGCCTGCTTCACGGTCTTGCCCGCGAGCTCCTCGTATGCGCTGCGCGCGGCGTCCGACCACACCTCACCCGCGAGCTCGGGCGGCGCGGACGCGAGCCGACCGTCCCAGCCCACGACCGCGCGCGCGGGAAGCTGGAGCTCGCGCCACCACGTGACATCGGTGGTGTCGCCGAACGTGCAGATCATCGCCATCCCCGACCCCTTCTCGGGATCGGCGAGCCCGTGGGCACGCACCGGCACCTTCGCGCCGAACAGTGGCGTGAACACCTCGGTGCCGAGCAGTTCTCGGTAGCGCTCGTCGTCGGGATGCGCGACCAGCGCGACGCATGCGGGAATGAGCTCGGGGCGCGTCGTCTCGATGACGACGTCGCCACCAACGCCATCGGCGCGCGCGAACTTGACCGCGTGGTAGGCGGCGGGCGTCTCGCGGTCTTCCAGCTCGGCCTGCGCGACCGCAGTGCGGAAGTCGACGTCCCACAGCGCGGGTGCCTCGGACTGGTACGCCTCACCCCGGGCAAGGTTCCGCAGGAATGCGCGCTGCGCGACCCGCTGCGCGGCCTCGCCGATCGTCGCGTATGTCATCGTCCAGTCGACCGACAGTCCGGCTCGGCGCCAGAGCTGCTCGAACGCCTGCTCGTCTTCGGCGGTCAAGCGGTGGCAGAGCTCCACGAAGTTCCGCCGCGAGATCCGTTCGGGCGTCTTGGGCGGCTTGGCACGTGGCTCGAACTTCGGGTCGTACGGGAGTGACGGGTCGCAGCGCACGCCGTAGTAGTTCTGCGCGCGCCGCTCGGTGGGGAGGCCGTTGTCGTCCCACCCCATCGGGTAGAACACTTCGAGTCCGCGCATCCGCCGCGACCGGGCGATGGCGTCGGTTTGCACGAAGCCGAACACCGAGCCCATGTGGAGCGATCCGCTCACGGTGGGCGGGGGCGTGTCGATGGCGAAGACCTCGGCGCGACGCTTCGACCGGTCGAAGCGGTACGTGCCGTCGGCTTCCCAGGCCGCCGACCACTTCTCCTCGAGCCCCTCCAGGCTCGGCTTCTCGGGCGCCATTGGACGAGTCTACGAAACCGCTCGCGCGGCAGGCGCAACCGAATCGGCGGCTTCGAGGCTCACGCGCTCGCGCTCGGCCGTCATCGCGGACCTGACGAGGAGCCAGACCACGATCGTCCACACGAGACCGGCGAGACCCTCGAGCTGGCGCTGCTGGAACACGAACACCTGGGTCACGAGGATCTCGACGAGGAGACCACGGTCGAACCACCGCAGCGCGTCGAGGCGTGAGCGCCGGAGCCGGATCGCCCCGATGACGATCAACACGCCGGCCACCAGCGACGACACGACGGACGCCCACTCCGCGAACCCGCGGATACCACGCCCGTCGGTCGCGAGACCCACGGCAAAGAGCACCTTGGCCACCGCCATCAAGAGGAGCAACCCGTCCACGACCACGACGAACGAGCCCGACTCCGTGAACCGGAGATACCGGCCCCGGAGCCGGCTCCCGACGCGTGTGACCCATCCGGGCTCGTGCGGGGGCAGCGTTGCGACGTCGACCAGAAGCCCGCGCACCACGACCGCGCGGACGTCGTGCGCGCCGGTCGAGTCGAGGCGCGC
>JBBDHW010000065.1 GCA_040880805.1 Acidimicrobiia bacterium
CGCCGCGGGTGCTCACACCGTCGTCGTCACCGGCACCGGTGACGACGGGTTGCGCCTCGACGCCGCGCGTGCGATCGGCGCCCACGAGGTGATCGACGTGACCTCCGTCGATGCGGTTTCACGCGTGCGCGAGCTGACGAATGGCCTGATGGCCGACGTCGTGATGGATATCTCGCCTGCGGTGGAGACGGTGCCCGTCGCGCTCGACCTCGTCGCGTTCCGCGGCACGGTGCTGCTGGCGGGGCTCAAGCACTTCGCGCCGGTCGACGGCATCGTCAGCGACAAGATCGTCGTGCAGGGCCTCCGGGTGTTCGGCGGGTCGGGCTACACGCCTGCTTCGATGACGAAAGCCGTCGACCTGATCAACACGGGCGCCATCGACGTCGGTCACCTGCGCGGCGAGGTGTTCGGGATCGACGCGATCGACGAGGCGCTGGGCCTGCTGGCGCGGACGCTCCCGGGACGCGACGCTGTACGGGTGAGCCTGGTGCATGCGAGCACCGAGCGGCCGAGTACCAATCGAAAGGAGTCATGACCATGGCCGAGTCTCCACACGTCGACCCGAGCGACCATGTTGTTGTCGCGTCGTGCGACTCGCATGTGGGTCCACTGCTGAAGGAACAGCTCCGGCCGTACTGCCCAAAGCAGTACCTCGAGCAGTTCGACGACTTCGCCGCGCGCTACGCCGCGTCCGGTATGGGCGCAATGATTCGCGACCACCCCAACATCGGGTTGCCGGGTCACCACGACGCAGCCGCGCGCCTCCACGACATGGACCGCGACGGCGTCGCCAGCGAGGTGCTCTACCACTTCAGCATGAACGGCGAGCCGTTCCCGTTCATGATGCAAGCCGCCGGCGGGCTCACCAACGACGCGAGTGATCTCGAGCTCGCGACCGTCGGCTATCACCTCTACAACGAATGGCTCGCCGACTTCGTGTCGGTCGACTCGCAACGCCTGCTCGGCCTCGCGTACATCCCGATCTGGAACATCGACCTCGCGGTCAAGGAAGTGGAGTGGGCAGCGGCGCGCGGGCTCCACGGCGTGAACTTCCCTCCGCCAGGACGCCCCGACACGATCCTGTACAACCACCCGGATTGGGATCCGTTCTGGGCCGCGTGCGCCGCGAACGACATGCCGTTGAACACACACTCCAGCGGCGGCCAGCCGATCGACTATTCGGGCCCCGGAGGAATCAACATCCAGGTGTACGAGGGCGGGGGCTGGCTGTCGCGCCGCGCGGTGTGGTGGCTCATTCACGGGTACGTCTTCGAGCGGTATCCCGGCCTGAAGCTTGTCATCACCGAGCAGTACGAGGGCTGGCTCCTGCCCACGATGCGGGAGCTCGACGCCATCTACCGCCGGTTCGGGACCGCCGCGCCGGGCCCTCGTCTCCCCCGCCAACCGAGCGAGTACATCGCCCAGAATGTCTTCCTCGGCGCGAGCTTCATGTCTACCTGGCAGGCGGAAGACGCCACGCGCAACGGCTACGCCGCGAACGTCCTCTGGGGCCGTGATTACCCGCACGTCGAGGGCGTGTTCCAGCACCTCGACGACCCCGAGGCGGTGCCGGTCACGCGCGTCGCGCTCCGCCACCTCTTCTCCCACGTCCCGACGCGCGAGACGGCGATGATGGCGGGTGAGAACCTTGTGCGCGCGTTCGCGCTCGACGACGACCATCTCCGAAAGGTCGCGGCCGATATCGACGCGCCGACCTTTGCCGAACTCGCCGACCCGCCTGATCCCGCGACGTTCCCGCCGGTCGGCGAGAACAGCAACGCCTTCCGCGGCCAAGCCGGCCCCCGCCTCGAGGGTCTGCACGTTCCTTGACGGAATCCTCACAATTCCGTGTTGCAATAGCTGACACGGGAAGGGTTCCATGGTTCTGGTGAGCAGCGACGCAGCGATCGTCCCGGAACGCCCGACCCGGGCCGGCCTCGTCACGGGCCTGACGTTCGCCGGAGCGCTGATCTTCGCCTTCGCCGTGCGCGGCGGTGCCGCGATCGGGATCGCGCTGCTCTTCCTCGTGTTCGTCCCGATCGAGAAGCTGTTCGCCTTGCGCAAGCAGAGAGTGTTCCGCAAGGGGCTGCTCACCGACCTCACCCATTTGCTGGTGAACAACGTCTTCGTCACCGGCGCCGCCATCGCGATCATCGCGGTGGGCGCGATCCCCTTCTTCTGGGTGCGCCAGCTCAACATCGCCCGCTCGCTCCCCGCGACCGTCGCCATCGTGCTCGCGGTAGTGCTCGTCTTCGTGGGGAATTACTGGGGCCACCGTCTCACGCACCAAGTGCCGTTCCTCTGGCGCTTCCACTCGGTACACCACAGCATCGAGCAGATGGATTGGGTCGCTTCGGGTCGTCTGCACCCCATCGATTCAGGCTTCACCCAGGCGTTCACCGTGCTGCCGTTGTTCCTGTTCGGCTACGCGGGCGGCGTGTCCGCGGGCGTGATCGTGTTCGTCACGCTGCTCGCGATCTTCCAACACGCGAACGTGCGCTTGCGCTTCCCGTTCGTGCGCTGGGTCATCCCCACA
The DNA here is from genome assembly GCA_040880805.1 of Acidimicrobiia bacterium. Classification (NCBI taxonomy): domain Bacteria; kingdom Bacillati; phylum Actinomycetota; class Acidimicrobiia; species Acidimicrobiia bacterium. Next base: position 2,537 of record JBBDHW010000065.1, read on the forward strand.
CCCGAGTGGCATCACTGGCACCACGCGATCGACGACGAGGCGCACGACAAGAATTTTGGCCTGCCGGTCGTCGACAAGATCTTCGGCACGGCACACATGCCGAAGGACAAGCGCCCCATCGGTTTCGGCATCCACGAGCCGGTGCCGCAGGAGGGCTACTTCCGTCACCTCGCGTACCCGTTCCGCAAACAAACCAACGAACTTGCGTCACCTGTGGGCGCTCTACAGCCTTGAACGACGCCAGTTCGTTGGGTGTCAGGTGCGCGGGCGGAAGATCGGGAGGGCAACCTGGTCGTCGACGCGGTCGAAGGTGACGACGACTGGCAGGTCGACCACCAGGTTGTCACGTTCGACGTCGACGATTCTCGTCAAGAGCCGCACCGGTTCTCCCTGCGTCCCGTCGAGCTCGACGACGGCGATGTTGTAGACGCCGAGGTGTTGCAGCTGCGGGGTGACCGGTCGGTCGGTCCACGTGTACGAGTAGACGTGTCCGGTACCGCTCAGCTCGTCCCACGACCAGTCGAGTGACTGGCACGCATAGCAAACTTCGGTGGGTGGGTGCCGATGCGTGCCGCACGCGTCGCACCGCTGGATGACGAGCCGTCCAGCGCCGGCCGCGAGCCAGTAGCCGGCGGTGGTCACCTCGAGCGCGGGGCCGGGGAGCCCCTCCATTTGCTCACTCATGGCTGCTCGCTCATGGCGCCGCGCTCACGATCATCCCGCTGGTCGGAGCCGGGCTCGCACCCGCGATCACGAGAACGTTCTCCGCGCCGTCGACCTGATTGTTGGCGGTCCCCCGGATCTGGTCGACCGCTTCGTAGACGTGGCTCATGCCGTGCGCATACGCCTCGGCGAGGTTGCCCCCGTGTGTGTTCGTGGGCAGCGGACCGTCGAGGCGGAGGTTGCCGCCGGCGACGTACGGACCACCCTCGCCTTTCGGACAGAGCTGGAAGTCTTCGAGTGACATCAGGACCATCGCGGTGAAGTGGTCGTACACCATCAGCGCGTCGAAGTCGCCCGGTCCTCGCCCGCTCACGCGGTAGAGATCCTCGCCGACCGAGCGCTGCCCGGAGGAGGCAAAGTCTTCGTCGGGCATGTTGTAGCTACCCATGAGCGCGGCGCCGTACCGCCGCGGCGCACCCATCACCGCGCCCGCGATGTACGCCGGCTTCTGGCGCAGATCCGCCGCACGCTCGGCCGAGGTGACGATGGCCGCACAGCCGTAGTCGGTCTCCATGCAGAAGTCGAAGAGCCGCAGCGGGTCCGCGATCAACGCGCTCTCGTGGTGGTCCTCGACCGTGATGGGCACGCGAAAGCGCGCCTCGGGATTGTTCGCAGCCATGAGCCGGGCGTTGATCGCCACTTCGGCGTAGTGGTCGATCGTGGTGCCGTACTTCGCCATGTGGCGCCGCGCCGACAGCGCGAACATCTGCCCCGGCGACTGCAGCCCGTAGGGAACCGAGAACGCCATCGCTCCGGGAATGGCGCGCGCCCGCTGGCCCATCTGCCCGAAAGCCTGGCCGTAGCGGTTCGTGCCTTCCATGGTCATGACCTTGTGCACGACGACGTAGTTCGCCTGCCCGGTGGCGACGGCCATCGCGGCGTTGAGGAACGCGCCGCCCATCGGGCCTCCACCACCACCCCACGTCTGACTGCTGTAGCGAAGGCTCTCGGCGCCGAACGCTGCGTAGAGCTCCGCCGGCTCGACCGAGCTCGCGTACGAGCTGTAACCGTCGATGTCCTTGGGTGAGATCCCCGCGTCGTCGCATGCCTTCGTGATCGCTTCGACCACCAGCCGGAGATGCCCGATCTCGGCGTACTCACCGCGCTTGCCCCACGGCGTGTGCCCGATACCCGCGATCGCGGCGCGACCGCGGAGCCAGGTGCCTTCGCTCACGACTGCCCGACGACGCCCGCGGCGCGCAATCCATCGATGCGGTCCTGCGAATAGCCGAGCTCGGCCAGCACCGCGTCGGTCTGCTGCCCGCAGAGCGGCGCGGGCCCGGCCACACCACCCGATCGCGAGAACGCGACCATGGGCGTGCACCGCGGATAGTCGCCGATCGTGGGATGCGTCGTCTCGACGACGAACCCCAGCGACTTGCCGAAGTCGCTGAACAGGATGCCGTCGAGCGGGTCGGACGACACCGCGACGCAGGCGAGGTCGAGCGGTGTGAGCTCGCGCTCCCACTCCTCCGCGGCGCGGGTCGCGAACCGTTCCTCGAGCGCGGCCGCGAGCGCGTCGTCGTCGTCACGCAGATCGTCTGAGAGATCGAGCGCGCCGGCCAGCGCGGCCCATTCGCCGGCTCCGGGTGCCGCGAGGAATACCCAACCGTCCGACGCGCGGTAGAGGCGGTACCGCGCCGAGAGCCCGTAGAGCTGGGCGTCGGGCCGCGCGAGCTCTGGCTTCACGTCGTACTCGACCATCTCTTCCGAGAGCGCGTGCGTCATCGTGGAGAGCATCGACATGAGCATCGACTGCCCGGGAGCGCCCCGCCGTCGCGCGAGCAGCCCGAGCGCGAGCGCGCTCCCCACGCTCACCGCCGAGAGCGGATCGGCATTCAGTGGACCCATCGCCGCGGAGTTCATGTGCATCGAATACCGCTTCACCGCTTCGAGATCGAGATCGGCCCGCTGCGGGACGTTGTCGACGCCGCCCACATTGCGGTACGCGAGCCCCGACGCCGCGCCGATGGTGGGCGCGTACGACGGGCGGTGGCCACAGGGTGGGCCGGGCCCGTACCCCGGCGCGTTGAGGTACACGAGATCCGGGTTGACGGCGAGGAGGTCGTCGGCGGTGTAGCCGAGCCGCTGCGCGACTCCCGCGCGGAACGACTGCAGGACGGCATCGGCGCGCCGCACGAGTTCCAACACGATCTCGCGGCCCTCGGGCGTGGCGATGTCGACGGCGACGCTCTGCTTGCCCTGCAGCACCTTGATCGCGCCCACTTCGGGGAACGGGAGGATGTGCCGGATCGGATCGCCGTCGAGTTGCTCGATCTTGATGACGCGAGCGCCGAGGTCGGTGAGCAGCGTGGCCCCGTAGGGCGCGGCGTAGTACGTGCCGAGCTCGATGATCGTCACCCCGGCGAGTGGCGGAGCGAACGGCGGCGAATCGGGGTATCCCCGATTCGCAGTGAGCGACCAATGAGATAGGTTCCGCACGTCGGCTCCGTGCTCATCGAGGCGCGGCGCCGGACCGTCGAGCGGCGCGGGGGTGGCGTCCATGCACACCAGCGCGCCGGCTTGTAGCACGGGGCCCACTTCAGGATCTTCGATGGTCGCGAGACGGCTGTCGTGCACGAGCTGCGGATGGTGCAGCAACTCGGTGCCGTGGCGGAAGACGTCGGCCCACACGTCGGGCTCCTCGTCGAAGACCTCGAGCCACTCGTCGTACGTCTTGGTCCGCATGTTCGTGAGCGCACGCTCCCAGAACGCGACGCGCACCGCCGGATCCTCGGAGTTGGGCGCGTCCTTGTATTCGGGTTCCTCGAGCATGGCGTCGAGCTCGGTAACCCGGAGGAACGCCTGCCACAACCGCTCGCTCGTCTGCGAGAACTGCATCCACCGCCCGTCGGCCGACAGCCCGACGAGCAGGCGGAAGAACAACGCGTGGTTCGGGACGAGCCGATCGGCGTCGACCGGCGGCGCGGCGGTGAGCGCGCCCGGGTACTGCCGCGTCAGCATGCGCACGATCCAGTTCCACGTGTCGTGGGCGAGCACGCCTTGGACCATCGTGGTGTCCACCCGCTGACCCAAGCCACTCTGCTCGCGCTCGTAGAGCGCGGCGAGGATGCCCTGCAACGCGAGCTGGCTCGACGTGTACGCGCAGTACGGCGTCGCGACGTACGACGGTCCGTCACGCCGGCTGAGGTTCGAGAAGCTCGACAGCCCGCCGATCTTCGCCATCACGATCGGCTCGTAGCACTTGATCTGGGACCACGGGTGCTCGCGCCCGAATCCGGTGACCGACGCGTACACGAGACCGGGGTTGAGCGGCGCGAGCTCGTCGTATCCGATGCCAAGACGTTCGGCCACACCCGGTCGCCACGTCTCGATCACCACGTCAGCGCGCGCGCCCAGCGACCGCGCGACCCGGGCGTCGTCGTCGTGCTTCAGGTCGAGGACGACGCTCCGCTTCCCGCGCGCCCAGAACGGCCATGCCGGTTGCGCGCGGAGCTGGTTGCCGCCCGGTGGCTCGACGAGCACGACGTCCGCGCCGAAGTCGGCGAGCAGCTGGCTGATGTGTGCTCCGGTGAGTGTGTTCGAGAAATCGACTGCCCGAAGACCGTCGAGCGCGCCCCCCATCCCCGTCCTCGCGTCTCTACGCGCGCGGCTTGCGCTCGCGCAGCCGAGCGGGGACGTCGTTCCACAGTCCGGGGCGTTCGACGAGGTGCGAGCGGCCCGAGTGGGCCCAGATCTTGTCGTCCATCCGAGCGAGTGTACGCAGACGCCCACTTGCCGGGCGAGGAGCCGATGGCGTCCACACCGCCGTCGATCGGTGAGGAAGGGCGTGTGGCGTTCTCGTCGGGTTCGGTTCGCCACACATGTCGGGCTTCGCCTGCACCTACTTGCTCGCCGCTGCGGTCGTGTCTTGGTAACGACGCTCGTCCTCGCGATCAGCCTGACCACAGCTCCGAAAGGCGGTCGACCAGCGCTCGACACGCGATGACCTCGTTGATGGCCCGTTGCTCATCAGCCGTGGGCAGACGCCCCTCCCAGTAGCGGTCCTCGTCGCCCGCAAAGTCGCCGGGGATGAAGACGAACCCGTTGTTGCGCGGCAGCGCTCCACCGAGTTGCCAGTACTCATGGCTATCGAGCGCTTCGCGCAACAAGCGAACCTCGGCGTCGCTGAGCTGGATCGGATGGAGGCGCGCGGCAGATGCGTCGGCCATTTCGCTACGCCTGGATCAAACGGAGACGGGTCTCGGTGCGCACTGGTTCCGTAGGAACATCTGGCACCGGGTAGGGATCGACGAGCCATTGTCCACTTGGAGCGAGCACGTGGAGGTCAGCGGCGCGAAGGGCCCGCTTCAGGCTCGGCTGCGCGACGTAGCTGCCATTGGAACGCGGATTGTCGAGGTCGCGCGGTGGCCGAAACCGGTAGAGCGTTGCCTCAGCGTCGATGTTCAGATAGCAACGCGTCATGACGTGCTTGTAGAACCAGATCGACGAGCGACGGCCGCGATCGAGCCTTCCCATGAACATGAACGCGTCGATATCGAGCGCAGGAAGCGAGCGGTCCGCCGCGACCCTGAAGGCGACGAGCTCCAGTGGTCGCCACCATGCCGGATCGGGCTCCGCATCGGATTCCGGGAACCGGATCTCGCCGGCGCGGGTCATGCTCACGCCGCCTTGCACCGCGCGCGCAGACCGTCGCCGTCGCCGGCGCGCTCGCAAGGACTCGAACCCGCCGAAGGCCGAGCACCCGCAGAGCGGATCGGGGCAATCGAGCAGATGGGCGAGTTCGCCATCGGTGGTCCAGCAATAGTCGTCGGGCAGGTCACCCTGGCCGGCGTGGGTCGCGACCAAGACCTTCATGATTCGCTCCTCTCGACGAGTGAGACGCCTGGGATGGGGCCTCTACCCGGACCGTAGAGAGGGGGTATGACACCGAAAAACTGCATCAGCGCGGCGGCATCAAACATGCGGCTGACGTTTGTGGTCCCGTCGTGTGCGAAGCTGATCCTGTGGCTGCTGCGTGGGGGTGGGCCGGCACCGTCGGTGATTTTCTCCAGTTGCCTCGCGACGTGTGGATGAGTGAACTCGACGCGCACCACGCTCGATTGAATGGAGTCCGCGCATCGGGGACGCAGAGCCACGCTTGGGAGACCGAACATTCGGCTCTCACCACCGCGCTCCGCGACTGCGCAATTGCAGCGCCCGCCGCAACCGACTGGGGAATCGTCTTCGAGTTTGAGCTACCGATGGAGGGAGGTCGGCGCCCCGACGCGGTCGTCTTCGTCGGCAGAGCGCTCGCGGTGCTCGAGTTCAAAGAAGCCGCGCGGCCCGCTCAATCGTTCATCGACCAGGTCGATGCCTACGCGCGCGATCTCGGTGAGTACCACGCGGAGTCACATGGACGGGTGATCACGCCGATCGTCGTGCTGACGCGTGCGGTCAGTGAGAGCACAGCTCGACAAGACGACGACGTGATCACGACAGATCCGGCCGGCCTCGCGCATTACCTCTTCGGCGCGTATCAGCCCGGGCTGATCGACCTCGATGCGTGGTTGCACGCGCCGTATGCACCGCTCCCCACGCTGGTAGCTGCCGCCCGTCGCATCTTCCAGCACGAGCCGCTCCCCCATGTTCGGCGCGCGCTCTCCGCCGGCATCCCAGAAGCGGTCGAGCTGCTGTCGGAACTGGTTCGCCGCACGGAGGAACGAGGTGGCCACATGCTTGCCTTCGTGTCCGGCGTCCCAGGAAGCGGCAAGACACTGGTCGGTCTTCGGCTCGTCTACGAGCGGGCCGGCGAGCACGCGACTGCGACGTTTCTCTCTGGAAACGGACCGCTCGTCGCGGTGCTACGCGACGCGCTGAAGAGCCGAGTTTTCGTGAACGATCTCCACGCCTTCATCAAGACCTACGGCCTGAGCGACAGCAAGGTGCCGCAACAGCATGTGCTCGTATTCGATGAAGCGCAGCGCGCTTGGGATAGGGACTACATGCTCGAGAAGCGCGGCGTCGCTCACTCGGAAGCCGAGCTGCTCATCAAGGTGGGCGAACGACTGCCCCGATGGGCAGCGCTCGTAGGACTTGTAGGCGACGGACAAGAGATCTACTCGGGCGAGGAGGCGGGCATAGGGCAGTGGCGCGACGCTGCACTTCCTGCGAAGGCCGGAGAAGTGTGGCGTGTGTACTGCCCGTCACGAATCGCCTCGGAGTTCGCCGGCCTTCCCGTCGAGACCGACGACAAACTTGACCTCACGGTTTCGTTGCGGTCGAAGCGGGCTGACCAGCTCCATCGCTGGGTCGCCCACTTGCTTGAAGGCAGCCTTGCTCTCGCAGCGCGTCTCGCTGCACACCTCCAGCCGGTGTTCCCGATCTATCTGACTCGTGACATCGACGCGGCGCGGACTTATGCAACCGACAGATTCGCCGAGGAGCCTACGAGGCGTTACGGCCTGGTTGCTTCTTCGCACGACAAGATCTTGCGCAAGCTCCACCCACCGATCGACAACGGATACCAGGCGACAACCAGGCTCATGAACTACGGCCGCTGGTACAACGGCGATCTTGACGATCTGCGTTCGTCACTGCATCTCGACCAGCCGGTCACCGAGTTCGGGTGCCAGGGTCTCGAGCTCGATCTGCCCGTCGTTTGCTGGGGTGACGACTACCGCTGGGATGGCCGCGCTTGGATCAAACGTCCAATCCGTCGGCGATACCCGCAGGACGATCCGGAACAACTACTGACCAACTCGTACCGTGTCCTTCTCACTCGCGGCCGCGAAGGGATGCTCGTCTTCGTTCCTCCCGTCGAACAACTCGACCTCACAGAGCATGCGCTGCTCGCGGCAGGAGTCCGGCCACTGCCGGAGGAGCTCGAGGCGATCGGGGCTCTGGCGGCCGGCCACGGCGGCTGACGCGATCCACTACCCGCTTTCCGCGCGGCGCTCCTGAACGGCGATCGGAACCGTGTAACTCTCGCCGTCCACCACGATCTCTAGAGTTATAACCAGAAGTTGTGGATCGCTGGTCTGTTCGAGAGCGCGGCGTACCT
>JBBDHW010000066.1 GCA_040880805.1 Acidimicrobiia bacterium
GACGCAAGTTGGCTGGCGGGTGAGATCTAGAAGGCGGTGAGGCGGCGCCAGCGGTCGAGCAGGTCGCGGTCGCCGACGATCTCGAGCTCGGGGTTGTCGGGCCCGATCCGGTTCCACACCGCGAGCATGATCGCGTTGGCCGGTCCGCGTACCGCGACGGTGCCCTTCGCGTGCTCCGGACGCAGCACCGCGCCGTCGGGTGTGAGCTCGGCGAGCCATTCCACTTCTCGGTCGGTGCAGTGGAAGTGGATCGTCTCGCCGTTGCCGGTGATCGCCTGCGCCGCGGGCACCATCGCGAAGAGCTCGAAGTACTCGCTCACGCCGTCGGCCGCGAGGTCGGTGTCGATGGAACCGAGGCTGCCGTTCGCGAGCTCGGCGTCGCAGCGATGGATCGTGGCTTCGTGCGCCTGGCGCCGCGCCCAGAAGCGCACCGTGCCCACCCCGGCGAACGTCCACATCGGCATGTCCTCGGGCGCAGCGGCGAGCGCGTCGGCGAGCTCGTGGCCGCCCGCGCGTACCCACTCGAAGCGGTCGTCGCCCTCGGGCGCGGGTCCGCCCATGGTCGAGAAGTCGGGCACGTCGGTCGAGCGGTTCGCCACCAGACCGGTCCAGAACCGCTGGACGGCCCCGACGTGCTGCGTGAGATCGTCGACGGTCCATGCCGGGCACGAAGGCACCGGGGCATCGAGGCCGGCGGCCTCGGCGGCGTCGCCGAGTCGGTCGGTATCGGCTCGGAGCGCTGCCACATATGCCCCGTAGTCCATCGGCCGAGAGCCTACGTGGCGTTCTGCATTGCACCGCCGTTGCCGGATGCGATGGGATGCAGGCGTGACCCACAGCCCCCGCGTCCGGAACGAAGCCGGGCTCGGGTACGGAGCGGTCATGGTGGTCGTGTTCGTCTGGGGGGTCGGCCCGCTGTTCGTGCGCGCGGTCGACGCGTCGGCGCTGACGATCGCCGTGGCCCGTAACTGGATCGCGGTACCGGTCGCGCTGCTCATCGCGTGGCTGGCGAAGGCGCCGCTCACCTGGCGCTGGCTGCGCTTTGCGATCCCCGGCGGTCTGACGTTCGCAGTTGCGCAGACTCTCGGATTCGCTTCGTTCCACGAGACGTCGCTTGCCAACGCCGCGATCATCGGCGCGATCTCACCACTCGTCATCGTGATCGTCGCGGTACCCCTGTTCGGGGAGCGGCTCACCTCGAAGCAGATCGCGCTCATGGCCGTCGCGTTCGCGGGAGTGTTCGCGGTGGTGCTCGGTGCCGACGGCGGCGGCGACGCCAGCCTCTTCGGCGACCTCCTCGCGTTCGGGAGCCTTTTCGCGATGACCGGGTACCTGCTCCTGATGAAGCATGCGCGGATGACGGGCGTGCCCGCAGCGGCCTACGTCGCGGGCGTCTTCCTGGTGTGCGCGATTGTCGTGACGCCGGTCGACCTCATCTGGGGCGACAGTCTGAGCGCGATCACGGGTATCGACTGGCTCTGGATCTTTCTGCTCGCGGTGCTCGCAGGCTGCCTGGGTCACACGCTGATGACGTGGGCGCAGCGCCATGTGAATGTCGGCGTGGCGTCGATCATGGTGCTCGGCACCACCATCGTCACCGCCGCCGGCGGGTGGATCTTCTTCGATCAGGCGTTGAACGCGGTCCAGATCGTCGGCGGCTTCGTCGTGCTCGTCGCGCTCGGAGGCGTGCTCCTGTTCCAGCTGTCCGATCCGCATCGCCCACCCGAGGTGCCGATCCTCGTGGAGCTCGCCGAACCGCCGATGGCGGAGTAGCCGATGGCCTGCATCGGGACCTCTCACGGTCGCTGACGTAGCGTGCCGGGGTGGAGACGGTCGACCTCGCCGCCGACGGCGGCATACGCCTGCGCGCCGACCGGTTCGGTGACCCGAGCGACCCGCCGGTGCTGCTCCTGCACGGCGGTGGCCAGACCCGGTTCGCGTGGGGCAGCACACCGCAGGCGCTCGCCGACCGCGGCTGGCTCGTCTACCGCGTCGACCTGCGCGGCCACGGCGAGAGCGAATGGCCCGACGACGGCGACTACTCGCTCTGGGCGTTCGCCTACGACACACGCGCGATGGCGGCGTCGATGCCGTCGTTGCCCGTGCTCGTGGGCGCGTCGCTCGGCGGGCTCTCTTCGATGGTTGCGATCGGCGAGTCGTCCGAACCGGTCGCGCGTGCGCTCGTGCTCGTCGACGTCGCGCCCACGATGGAGCCGAAGGGCACGGCGCGCATCGGAGCGTTCATGCGTGAGCACATGGAATCGGGCTTCGGCTCGCTCGACGAGGTGGCCGACGCGGTCGCCGCGTACAACCCACACCGGCCGCGGCCTACCGACCTGTCGGGATTGAAGAAGAACGTGCGCCTGCGCGAGGACGGGCGATGGGTGTGGCACTGGGACCCGCGCTTCATGACGCAGTCGCCGGACGAGACGCGGGCATCGTTCGCGTCGACCGACCGGTTGCGGGATGCGGCGCGCAACCTGAACCTGCCCACGCTGCTCGTGCGCGGCCGCGTGAGTGACCTGCTGAGCGAAGAAGGGGCGAAGGAGCTGCTCGAGCTCGCACCGCACGCCGAGTACGCCGACGTTGCCGGCGCGGGCCACATGGTGGCCGGCGACCGCAACGATCTCTTCAACGACGCGATCGTGGGGTTCCTCGACCGCCTTCCGTGATCAGTCCTACGGGCCGGAGTTGCCCTCGCCCTGGTGCTCGTTCTCGTCCTGGGAAGGCGCTCGAGATCGTCGCGCCGGCGCCCGGCCATGAGCTGGTGTGACCGCAAGGTCGCCGCCAGAAGCCGCGAGCAGTCGCACATGCGCGCTTGGGAGTACGCCGGGACGCCGGCTGCCTTCCGGACGTCATCGTCGCGTCGAATCCGTGCGTCATCCGCGACGTCGCGTTCGAGTTGCCGGTGCCGTGCAACGTGCATGCCTGCCGGGGTCTCGACGGCGCGTTCGCCACACTCGCCGGCGCAGCACGCGACCTTCACGTGCCCGTGCTCGTCGTCGCGCGCGCGGACGGTTGCTCGTACCGTCTCCGCACGTTCCACCACGTGTTCGTCGAGCGCGATCGCGATGCCTTCAGCCGTCCCGCCGTCGATCGCGACCGGGTTGGATCTCGACCGCGGTTGTTGCCGGGCCTTTCACCGCGTCGCGCAGGAGCGCACGCGCCTGCTCCACCGCCTCGGCGGTTGGTTCGGCGGGGCACGAGGGGAGAAGTGTCGCCGCGGCGTCCTCGACCGCGCACACGATCGGGTCCCAGTCGGCGCCGCGCTCGCGCGTGATCGTCACGAAGTCGTTCACACCGAACACCGCGGCCACACCGTCGATCGCCAGCAGTGCGCCGGTGAACGCGTCCGCGACGTCATCACCCCGGTTGGCGAGGATCCGCTCGGGCAGGGTCACGTCGAGGGTGAACTTCATCGCATCCGGGTTCGGGGTGGGCGACGGCCGGGCACACGCCATGCCGTCACCGTATGGCCTGCAGCTCCGCCGCCGTCACGAACGCCGCGAGCGTTCCGCATCCCGGTGCGACGTCGGCCCATCGGTCGGCCACGAGGTCGACGGTTCCGAGCGCGGCGGTCGGGTAGGCGGGCGACTGTCCGCACAGCAGCGCGGTGAGCTCTTCGATCGACGGGTTGTGCCCCACGAGCACCACAGCCTCAGCTTCGTCGGGCAAGGCGCGCACGACGGCGAGGAGCTGTTTGTCGGTCGCGGCGTACAACGCCTCCTCGTACTGCACCGGACATCCCAAGGCCTTGATCACGGGCTTGGCGGTGTCGCGCGCGCGGCGGGCCGTCGAGCACACCACGCGATCGACCTTCCAGCCGGCGATGTGCTCGGCAACGGTCGTGCGCGCGCGCTTTCCGCGCTTGTTCAGTGGACGGTCGTGATCCGGCAGCGCCGAGTCACCCCAGTCGGACTTCGCGTGACGCAGCAGGTGCAGCGTCTTCACGCGTTAGGAGATCGAATCGCGGAAGTCGATCGCTTCCTGCTGGACGGGAGTGGCGTCGCCGATGTCGATGACGGGGTGCAGCTCGAATTGGAGCAGCGGTCCCCAGATCGCAATGTCCTTCGTCATCGCCGCCGGGTCGTCGGACTCGAACACGGCGAACCCGCCCTGGCCGTCGATGCGGTCGACCCATGTGGCGATTTCCATGCTGGGCTCGAACTTCGAGAGGAGCTGCATCGAGCGCTTCTCGGCGGCCTCCCGCTCGGCGACGGACCCTCCGTCCCGCCACGTGTATGCGAGCACGAACTTCATGATGGCTCTCCCCTGTACGACGACGTGTGGACGAACCTTGCTAGCCGCGTGCCCGGCGTGGCGTCAATCCCGGACCCGGACCGAACGGCCGTCGTGCCACCGGCGCAACACGAGATAGCCGCCTTCGAGCGCGGCGCGCTTCCACACCCCGAAGCCCATCACCGTTCCCGGCGAGCCCAACGCTGCGGGCACCTGCTTCACCCGCTCGAGCCCGTCGCGCACCCCCTCGCGCGTGAGCGCGGGCGCGTGCGCGAGCCCGAGCGCGGCCAGGCGGCCCATGTCGTACATCCAGGTCGGTCCGGGTTGGTCGACGGCGAAACCCAACGTTGCCTGGAGCTGCTGGCGTACGGGGTTGTCCTCGTCGAACGCGTCGCAGTAGGTCCAGCCCTCGAAGTCGGCCGTCCACTCCGGGTTCATGTGCCCGAACATCAGCGCCGAGTTCGTGACCACGGGCCACGTGCGTCCTCTCATCGCGGTCGACAGGCCGCGAGCCGACATGCCGAGCCCGAAGTACACGACGGCGTCGGGTGCGAGCGCGTCGAGCCTCTCCACCGCGCGCTCGCCGTCGTTGCCCGACACGTCGAGGTCGACCGTGCCGAGGAGCTCGAGCCCGTGGACGTCCACCGCGTCGTCGAAGAACGACGCGTACTGGCGGCCGATGAACGAGTCTTCGCGCACGAGCGCGACGCGGCGCACACCGCGCGCGGCGAGATGCGCGGCGAGCACGAACGGCTCGTCCTCGAGCGAACCCACCTGGTAGTGGAACATCCATTCGCTGCGTGCTTGCTCCGATCCCGTGTAGTTGATGACCGGCACCCGCAGCTCGTCGGCCACGGGCACGCACGCGAGCGCGTTGTCGGAGATCGCGGGGCCGATCACCACGAGCAGCTCGGTGTCGGCGGCGAGCTCGCGCAACGCCTGCGCAACCGACTCCGGCGTGCCGCGCGGGTGACCTTCCGCGATCGCGGTGACCAGCTCGATCCCGGGCAGCACCGCGCCGACGGGCGACGCAGCCACCTCGTCGATCGCGAACCTCACCACGCCCGCCGTGGACTCCCCGCCGTCGGCCGCGGCCATGTCGTGCAGGATCCCGATGTGTACCGTCATCGCCGGGACGGTACTTCCGACGCAAGCACCTGGCCGCAGGCCGGGCGCGTCATGATGCTAAGATGCCGAGATGGCAAAGACGCGCACGACCCTCACGATCGACGAGGACGTCCTGCGGGCGGTGAAGGTGCGTGCCGCGCGTTCCGGGAAGGGCGACGGCCAGGTGATCGAGGAGGCCCTCCGGCGAGACCTCGGCCTTGACCTGCTCGATCGGCTGTGGTCGCGCAACGACCTCACCGAGGACGAGGCGGTCGAACTGGCCGTCGAAGCGCAACACGCGACTCGCCGACGCAAGCGTTGAGCGGTGCGGGCGGTCCTCGACCCGAACGTCCTCATCTCGGCGCTGCTCGCGCCCGGCGGTTCTCCTGCGAAGGTTCTGCGCGCTTGGCTGGACGGAGCCTACGAACTGGTTGTCTCCGCGCTTCTCTTGATGGAGCTCGAGCGCGCGCTCGGTTATCCCAAACTCCGCGACCGCGTCGACAACCTCGAAGCGGCGGAATTGGTCGATCTGCTCGGCCGCGAAGCGCAGATGTTCGACGACCCCGCGAACGCTCCGGCAGTCCGCTCGCCCGACCCGGGGGACGACTACCTCATCGCGCTCGCCTCGGCCGCCCAGGCAGTGATCGTGTCGGGTGACCGTCACCTTCTGACTTTGGTCGAAGCGTTGCCCGTGTACTCGCCCGCGCAGTTCCTCGCTCTTCTCGACGACGGCGCGTGATCCGGGTCAGTCGTCGGAGCGATACTCGAAGTCCGTGGTGAACGAAGCGTTGCGGGTGCCGCGCACTTCCCAGCGGAGCGCGGGATCGTTCGAGCGGATCACGTCGGCGTAGAGCTCGGTGCCGGGGTGGTCGAAGCCGGGGATGCCGCACTGCACGTCACCGCGCTCGGAGGCCTCGCCCTCGGCTTCGACCAAGAGGTAGCCGACAACGTCGATGCGCTTGCGCGGCGCCACGTGCTCGAGGGTGATGCGCGCGGGCCGCACCGCGTGCACCTCGCCGATCGCGGGACCGTACAGGTGCGAGACGGTGCCGCCGGCGCGGCCGAGGAATATGTCGGCGAGTGCGGCGCGCTGCTCGTCGTCTGCCTGTTCGTCGACGTAGAGCACGACCTCCCACGGGGTGCTCGGTTGCCGATCGTCGAAGTACCGGATCGACATCGCGACCCGCAGGTTGGCGAGGTCGACGGCACCGGCCCTGCCCTCGTGCACATGCCACGAGAGCGTGCCGTAGCACTCGCCGTGGGTCGACGGCCCGCCCGGCTGTCCGTGCACGCTGCGACACGGGCAGATCGCGTCGCAGTTGCAGGCCTCGAAGTAGGACCCGCGCACCCGCCACTCGACCTCGGGAGTCACGGTCACCTACATCCCACCCATGCCGCCCGCGTGCACCACGTGGTCGAGGCCGGGCGCGATCCCCGGCAGGAAGATCACGAGCGCCGCAAGCACGAGCGCGACGATACCGAGCGCGCGCCCGAACTGCGCGCCCCACACCCACGTCTTCTCGACGAGCACGATCGCGGCGAGCACGATCATCGCCACCACGTTCATCAGTCCGAACACCACGAGCAACGCCATCAGCGCCCAGCAGCAACCGAGACAGAACCCGCCGTGGTGCACGCCGACGCGGAGGTCGCGCGTGCGCCCCCGGTACGCGGCGTACTCGAGCGTGAAGCCGAGCGGCGACCGGCAGTACGCGAGGCAACGTTCCTTGAACGGTGTGAGTTGGTACACACCGCACGCGAGGAAGATCACCGCCGCGAGCGCGGTGGCCGCGGTGGGATTGTCGTCGACGAACCGGTCGGCCACCCATGCGAGCCCGTACGCGGGAAACGCCGCCGCCGACCACACCAACAGGTAGCCCGCCGCGAACACGGTGAGACGCGCAGCGCGGTTCTCGCGGAACGTGCGCGTGTAGAGCGAGACGAACGGCGCGACCGACGGCAGCATCATCGCCGTCATCATCAGCGCCCACACCGCGACGAACGAGCCGAAGCCGAGGCCCATCGTGCCGGGCATGGAGCCCATGTCGCCGGCAACTGCGACGACACCCAGCCACGCGGCCGCGGCCGCGAGCAAGACCACCGACGCCGACGGCGTGAGCCGGCGCAGGATCGGTGCGCTCGGCGCGGTGGAGCTCGCGCTCACGCGCCCAGGATTTCGATGCCTGGCCCCTTCTGTCAACGACGGCCGGCGGCCGTCTTACGGGTGATAGAAGTGTCGCGCATGCCCGAGGTGTCGATCCGCGAGCTCCGCAACCACACTGGTGACGTCCTCGGCCGGGCCGACGTCGACGCCGTGCTCGACGCGTCCCTCTGACCGTGGCGGATCGCGACGCGCGGGTCCGCTACAAGATCTCGGCCGCGTCGCGCACCAGCTCCACGCCGCTCAGCACCGTCACCGCGGTCACCGCGAGTCGCCCCAACCAGGTGACCACGGTGGAGTGCCAGAGCTCGAGGAGGCGTCCCGACCGGTTCCCGAGGAGCACGAGCACGAGCACGAGCACCGCGACCAGCGCGAACGGACCCGTGAACGCCAGCAGCAGGAGTGGAACGAACCCGAGCCAGCGCCAGCCACTCACCCGCACCGGGCCCGAACGCAGTGACCGTTCCATCCACGCGCTCACAGCAACGCCGTAGACCGCGGGGATGAGCACGAAGAACGCGATCGCGAGCAACAAGGGGCTCAACTCGGTGAAGTCGGTGCCGCCCGGCGACACGATGATCGCGCCACCGACCGCGCCACAGAACACCCCGTAGAGCGCGGGGCGCCCGCGCTCCGGGAGCCACCCTCGGATCGCGAGATACAGGATCCCGAAGACCCCGCCGAGCAGCGCGGTGAAGAGCACGAGGAAGATCGTGTCGGTGCTGAACTTCCCGATCTCGAAGTCGTCGTCGGTCTTCAGACCGTGCAGGGAACTGTCGGACGTGAGCCGTAGCACGAACATCGCCAGCCGTCCGCCGAGCCCGCCGATGACGGCGCCGCACGCGAGGCCGCGCAGGAAGCCGCGGTTCACGAAGGCCGCCGCCGACAGCATCGACGGTCCGAATGACGAGGCAGCGGGCGCCGCGACCGTCATCGGGTTGTGAAGCCGGCCAGCGCGATCCCCGTCATGGTCCACCGGTTTATCGCAACGAGCCGAAGCTGCGAGAGTCATGAAGTGACGAGGGCGGCGGACGGGGGTCGAGCGCCATTACGGCGATGTCACGATCGACTCGAAGCCCCCGGGAGACGGCCGTGACAATCCGGTTTCCGGGAACGCAGGAACGCGCGTAGCCCGGACTCACTCGGACAGCGGGACGATGGCGATGGGGGTCCGCGCGTGGTGGAGGAGCTGGAGCGAGGTACTGCCGAGGCGCAGGTCGCGGAAGCCGCCTGCGCCGCGGGCCCCGACGACGACCAGGGCCGGGTGCTCGGCAACCTCCAGATCAGCGATCACCTTGGCCGGCCAGCCTTCGAGGATCAGCACGCGAGTCGTCACTCTCGCGCTCCGGAGTGGCGCGGTCCACTCGGCGCAGCGCTGCTCGAGCTCGGCATGCCGCTCGGGGCGCCCGCGCTCCGGGTGCACGTGCACGGCGAGCACCTCACGGTCGAGCGACCGGGCGAGATCGGCGGTCCAGCGGATCGCGGCGGCGCTTCCCGCCGATCCGTCGACGCCGACGAGCAACGGCCCCGATGTGGGCGCGTGCCCGTCTCGCGGGAGCACGACGAGCGGCACGTTGGTGTGATGCGCGATCGCGTGTGCGACATGACCGAGGTGTAGCGCCGGGAACCAACCGGTTCCCGACGATCCCACGACGAGCAGATCGGAGTGTTCGCTTGCCGCAGCATCCAGCAAGCGGGTTCTCGGGTCGCCCTCGAGGACCAGCGTGTGCAGATCCGGTCGCACCGCCCGTGCCGCGTCGCACCATTCCGTGTCCAGAAGGTGAACAACCCGGCTCCGCTGCTCGGCAGTGTCCCCGGCGTCCAATCCCGCGAGACCCGGCGTGAGCACCGTTGCGACGATCAGGTCGTCGTCGAGGGATCGGGCGAGGTTCGCGGCCCAGGCGACGGCCTCCGTGGCGGCTCCCGAGCCGTCTGTTCCTACCAGGATGCGCTGCATCTCGAGCCCTCCGCATCAGCCCACCGCGTTCGATCGTCCTCGATTCGGCCGGGCTGCGGTAGTGGCAGAAGTCCCTGTTTTCGGGCGCGGCGGCGACAGTTCCGCCAGCCTCAGGTTTCGCGCATCGCCTGGTAGCGCTCGAAACAGGCGACGAGGTCCTTCACCATGATGCGGTCCCCGTACGGCGAGAACAGATCGTTGGCCTGTCTGATCACCCGGTGAGGAGGTCCCGGCGATCAACAGCGACGACATGGTGACCAGGATCTGGCGGCACCCGCGCTCGAACCGTGCTCCCAATCGGGCTTCGAGCAGGTCGAGATCGCTCCGAAGCAAGACGAGGCCCTGCTTCGTGGCGACGTCTGCCCATCCCACGGGTGGCAGCATTTCCATCAGCGTGATCCCCGCGTCGTCGCCGAGCGCCCGTTTGGC
>JBBDHW010000067.1:0-35418 GCA_040880805.1 Acidimicrobiia bacterium
GACCTCGCCGAGACGGGCGAGTGCCGCCCCTTCGAGCGCGAGGCCGAGCGCGCGGAGGTCGGCGTCGTCGAAGCGCTGCCCGAACGCGAACGCCTCCTGCGCGTACCCGCGCCCGGCTGCCGCGTCACCTCCGAGCAGCGCGAAGAGGGCGGTAGTCGCGACCACGTACCCCTGCTCGGGGCAGTCGTCACAACCCTCGAGCAGACGCCGCGCGCTGTTCAACCAGCCGCCCGCGACCGACGGGGCGAGCCGGGCCGCGTGGTTGATGACGAGCGCGAGGGCGACCCGGGCCGCGCTCCGTTGATCGCCGGCCGCGAGGTAGATGGAGTGGGCACGCTGGCGCGCCGCGATCGACTCGGGATGACGGTCGATGTACATCGCGGCTTCGCCGAGCAGCTCGAGGTCGCCGGCGCCCAGCTCGGTGCCGGCGGATTCAGCCGCGACGAAGGCGTCGAAGGCTGCGGTCCAGTCGCGACCACCGGCCGCGGCGCGCGCCGGCCCGAGTTGCTCCTCAACGGCCTGGCTGGGAGCCTCGCCCGATGGTGAGGAGGCGAGCAGGTCGGTGCGGGTGAGGACTCCGCGCTCCATGACCGCGTTGGCGAGATGCACCCGCCGACGACCGCTGTCGTCGTAGATCTCGAACTTGTCGTACAGGCGCGCCAAGTGCTGCTTCACTGCGGCTTCGCTCACGAACAGTGAATCGGCGATCTGGCGGATCGACGCCGGCTCTGTGAACGCGTCGCCCGACGCGGCGAGGGGCCTGCACAACTCGATGAGCACGTCGCGCTCGCGCGGGGTCAGCCGGGGTGACGACGGGTCGCCGGGCGGGTCACTCACTGCCGGATCCCCCTCCGCGCGTGCTCGACTCCTGGCTTGCCGAGCCCGACGATACCGCGACGCGATCGCGGTCGGGCTAGAGCTTGAAGATCACGGGGTACCCGGGTTCGTGACGAGCACCACCGTGTACCCGTCGGGCGACCGAGGACCTCGGCGCGCGCGGACTCCTCGGACCCGACCCCACGGCATCCACTCTTGGTCGTCCGACGGATTGATATCCCAGCCCTCGAGTGAGATCTCGGTGGTCATGATGCGTCTCGCGCATAACTGCCGAACTGCGACGTGCTTGCGATACGCGATCCCGTGCAGAACGTGGCTACCGAATGCCCGGGGCAGGCGAGGGTCTAACTTCGAGACCATGACGCCTCGGAAGGCTCCGACGGCTGAGGATCGCCTCCAGGCGATACGGATCGCGCTCTCGGGGATCGGGTCCGGCGCCGATCTCGGCGAGTTGCGATTCGAGCTGTATTCCTTGCATCCGAAGAACGACACGTTCCCGGGTGAGGTCTTCTTGGAGCTGGCAGCAGATGCCATCGAGGAAGCGGGCGCGTCACGTGACGAGCCGATCGATTTCGAGGGGATCCGTGAGCGGTACCTGCCTGAGTGCACCGCGCACACCAAGGTCCAGCATCAGCACAGCGAGTACGCGCTCAGAGCGGCCGCGATGATTCGCGCTGGTGTCGATCCCGGACTGCTCGACGAGGTGGTCTGGTGGCAGAGCGACGACTTGTGGGTCTGGGCCCTCGACGCGCTTGCGGTCTACGTGCGCGTGGCGGCAGACCGTAGCGGGGTGCAGGCGGCGGAGATCTGCGAGCGGCTGGCGCGCCGCCACGGCGTTGATCTCGGCGTACCGAGCTGACGCACAGAATCACGCGCCGACGCGCACCGAATGTCGCAGAGAAGGCAGATATCCGGCGATCGGGGCGCGGCCGCGCGCGTCGACGGCGCCTTCGACAACCCTGCGCAGCCGTTCGGATTCCACTATTGAATCGCTTGGGTCGGTCGAACCGTGCGAGCGTTGACACGGACGAGGAAGTGGCGTCGACGCTCGCGAAGCTCGACGAATGGGTCTACCGGAACCCATGGAAGTGGGCGACCGTCGACCCTTGATTGTTCTGCTGTTGCGCTGGGCAGCGGGCGCGCTCATGTTCGGCGTCATTCTTTCCGTCGTTCGTAGCTTTCGGCTGGAGCGCGAGCGGGGGGGCCCGGGCGTCGATCCCTCGAGCGACGCGTTCGACCCCGCCGCTCGAATGGAGTTGCTTCCCGACCCCCCTTGAAGCGAGTCACACTTAAGCTCTCGCGCCGTGGCGGTTTGCGCGATCGAGTCGATGACGGTCGAGCCGTACGAAGAAGGCACTTCGTTCGGCGACGCAGGGGCGTACGAAGCGGTGCGCGCGGTCTTACGGTACGCGGTCGATCCAGCCACCGATGCGAGCCTGCGGATCGTCGACCTGGATCGTGCACTCCGCGACGCGAACGGGTTGGTGACATTCGAGTCCGATCTCGTCGTGTTGCGTCCCGTCGACCCCGACGCCGGCAATCGCGGGCTGCTCTACAGCGTCGCGAATCGGGGCTCGGTGCCGAGCCTGCCGTTGAGCGTGGGCGCGTTCGCGATCCCGGGCCTGTCGGATCGCATCGAACCCGGCGACGGCTTTCTGCTCCGCCGCGGGTACACCGTCGCGTGGTCCGGTTGGCAGTGGGACATCGTGCGGCGCGCGGGCATGGTCGGAGTCGCTGCGCCGGAAGCTCTCGGTGACGACGATCGACCGATCACCGGCCCGGTGCGCGTGCGGGTCCAGCCACCCACGGCTGCCGGCACCGTGCGCCTCGCCGGGCTCGCCCTCGACCCGAACCTCGCGCCGCCGCTCCCGTATCGGCCCGCCGATCTCGCCGATCCCCACGCCACATTCACCGTGCAGGACGCCCCCGAAGACCGCGGCACGCCGATCGAGCGCGGGTCGTGGCGCTTCACCGATGCCGAGCACATCGCGCTCGACGGTGGCTTCGAGGCGGGTCGTATCTACGAAGTCGTGTACCGCACCGCGCGCTGCCCCGTGGTCGGTGTCGGGTTCCTCGCGGTGCGCGACGCGGTGTCGTGGCTCCGACGTGCCGACGCGTCCGACGGCAACCCGGTCGCCGGACGCGTCGACTTTACCCTCGCGACGGGTGCGTCGCAGTCGGGTCGCTTCCTCCGGCACTTCCTCTCCGAGGGCATGAACGTCGACGAGAACGGGAACGCGGTGTTCGACGGCGTGCATGTGCACATCGCGGGTGGTCGGCGCGGTGAGTTCAACTGTCGCTACGGGCAGCCCGGTGTGATCTGGCGCGGCCCGGGCGACGTGGCGCCGTTCACGACGAACGCGTTACTCGAACGCCAGCGCGCAGTCGGCGGCATGCCCAAGGTCGTGGCGACGAATAGCGCGGCCGAGTACTGGCGCGGCGACGCGTGGCTCGCGCACGGCAACGCGGTAGCGCGCACCGACGTCGATGACGCGCCCGGCGTGCGGCACTATCTCCTCGCGGGTGTCGACCATCTCGGCGAAATAGGTGCGTTCGCGGCGGCGATGATCCCCGCCGTCAATCCGCCGAACGGGCTGAGCGCCGTCGGTCCCGAACGAGCGATCTTCGTGGCGCTCGAGCGGTGGGTGCGCGACGACGTCGAGCCGCCGCCCAGTCGTGTGCCCCGCCTCGACGACGGCACCGCGATCGACCGCGCCGAGGCGCTGGCCCGGTTCGCGGCGCGACCCGGCGTGTACACGCCCACGCCCGACGCCCTTCCCGGCGGAGGTGACGACGCGTCGGCCGTGATCGTGAGCGCGCTCGACGAACACGGGAACGAGATCGCGGGTGTGCGGCTCCCGCAACTCGTCGAGCCGGTCGCCGCGTACACGGGCTGGAACGTCCGCCCCTCGATCGACGGCCTGCCCGACCTCATGCCCGACTTCATCGGCAGCCGGCTGCCGTGCACCGGCCCACCGCCAGAGCAGCGGTACACCGACCACGCCGACTACGAGGCGAGGGTCCGTGAAGCCGCCGGGGAACTCGTCGTGGAGCGGTTTCTCCTTCCCGAAGACGTCGATCTCGTCGTGGGGGACGCGCTGCACCGCTACGACGAAACGGTCGCGGGTCGCTGAACCCCGCGCCGGTACCATGCGCCGGTGCCTGAGGAGTCGCGTGCCGACGACGACAAGTCGCGCTTTCGCGCGCCGATCGGCACGCGCGACGTCCTCCCTCCCGAGTCCGACCGCTGGCAGGCCTTGATCGCGACCTTCGCGGAGCGCGCGTCGCGTTTCGGATTCGACCTCGTCGTCACACCGATCTTCGAGCACCTCGAGGTGTTCCAGCGAGTGGGTGAGTCCACCGACGTCGTCCGCAAGGAGATGTACGAGTTCGAGGACAAGGGGGGACGCCGGCTGGCGCTGCGCCCGGAAGGCACCGCGTCGGTCGTGCGCGCCTTCGTGCAGCACCATCCGCCTGTGCCGTGGAAGGTCTGGTACCTCGCGCCCCACTTCCGCTACGAGCGCCCACAGAAGGGCCGCTACCGCCAGCACTGGCAGGTGGGCGTGGAGGTGCTCGGGGTCGAGGATCCCGACGTCGACGTCGAGGTGATCGCGCTCGCCGACGGGTTCTACCGTGCCCTCGGGCTGGAGCGCTTCCGTCTGTTGCTGAACTCGATGGGCGATCCCGCGAGCCGATCCGTCTACGTCGAGAAGCTGCGCGAGCACCTGCTTGCCCACTCCGGCACGCTGGGTGACGACTTCCGGGAGCGCGTCGAGCAGAACCCGCTGCGTGTGCTCGACAGCAAGCGCGACGACTGGCAGGACGTGATCGAGCACGCGCCGCAGATCACCGAGTACCTGAGCGACGCGTCGCGCGATCACTTCGAGCGCGTCCAAACAGGCCTCGACCAACTCGGTATCGCGCACGAGCTCGATCCTCGGCTCGTACGTGGCTTCGACTACTACACGAGCACTACGTTCGAGTTCCTGCCCGCCCTCGTCGACGCCGCGCAAACGTCGATCGGTGGCGGGGGTCGATACGACCAGCTCGCGGAGCAGCTCGGCGGTAAGCCCGCTGCCGGGATCGGGTTTGGCGTAGGCATCGAGCGCGTGCTCATCGCCTGCGACGCCGAAGGCGTGTTCACCGAGCAGCGGCCGCGTGCCGCCGTGTTCGTCGTGAACGGTCTCGGCCTAGAGGGCTCGCGCGAGGTCACGTTGCTCGCGATCGACTTGCGCGAGAGCGGATGGCGCGTCGAGCGCGCGTACGGCGACCGTTCCGTCAAGGCGCAGTGGAAAGCTGCTGACAAGTCCGGCGCCGCGTACGGCGTCATGCTCGGTCGCGACGAAGCCGAGCGCGGCGCGGTCGTGGCCAAGGATCTCCGCTCGGGCGAGCAGGTCGAGGTTCCCCGCGACACGCTTGCCGCATGGCTCCAGGCTCGTAAAGACGAGGAAGCCACACGATGATGCGTACCGATCGCGCCGGTGACCTTCGTGCTGCCGACATCGGCCGCGAGGTCGTGGTGTGCGGGTGGGTCGACAGTCGTCGCGACCACGGCGGCGTCGTGTTCCTCGACGTCCGCGACACCGCAGGGATCGTGCAGGTCGTCGTCGATCCCGAGAGTCCCCGTGGCGCCGACGCGCACCGCGTGCGCGGGGAGTATGTCGTCCGCGTGGAAGGTCCGGTGCGGGCCCGACCCGAGGGGACCGTCAACGACACGCTGCCGACCGGCGCGGTCGAGGTTGCGGCGACCCTGCTCGAGGTACTGAGCGAGGCCGACACCTCCCCGTTCCCGATCGACGACCGCATCGATGCCGACGAAGTGCTCCGCCTGCGGCACCGCTACCTCGATCTTCGCCGGCCGCGTCTGCAGCGCAACCTTCGCATCCGCGCCCGCGTGAACTCGTCGCTGCGCCGCGGGCTGGACGCGCAGGGGTTCGTCGAGGTGGAGACGCCGATGCTCATCGCGTCCACGCCCGAGGGCGCGCGCGACTTCGTGGTGCCCTCGCGCCTCTCACCCGGCTCCTTCTACGCGCTCCCGCAGAGCCCGCAACTCTTCAAGCAGCTCCTGATGGTCGGCGGGCTCGATCGTTACTACCAGATCGCGCGCTGTTTGCGCGACGAAGACCTCCGCGCCGACCGGCAGTTCGAATTCATGCAGCTCGACGCGGAGATGAGCTTTGCGGGCGCCGACGACGTGATGGCCGTGATCGGAGAGATTGTGCTCGACGCGGCGGAGGAGATCACCGGCACGCGCCCCGGCCCGGTCGAGCACATGACATGGCATCACGCCATGGAGTTCTACGGATCCGACAAGCCCGACGTGCGTTTCGGGCTCGAGCTCCGCGGTCTGAGTGAAGTGTTCGCCGCCACCGAGTTCCGCGCGTTCCAGGCGCCCGCGGTGAAGGGGATGCGGCTCCCGGGCGAGGGCGGAATGTCGCGGGCGCAGGTCGACAAGCTGGTCGACCGCGCGAAGCAGCTCGGAGCAGCCGGCCTCGTGTGGATGCGGGTGTTGGAGCACGGCGCGCTCGACTCGCCGGTCACGAAGTTCCTGGGCGTTGCCGAGCAGCTCGGGCTGTGCGACGCGCTGGGGGCGCAGACGGGCGATCTGTTGCTCGTCGTTGCGGGCACGCAGCGACTCGTCGACCACGTGCTCGGCACCTTGCGGGTGGAGCTCGGTCGACCGCCGGTGCACGAGGGCGGCCTGCACTTCTTGTGGGTCGTCGACTTTCCCTTGTTCGAGGGCATCGACGACGACGGCAACCCGATCCCCGCACACCACCCGTTCACGATGCCGCACCCCGACGACATGGAGATCCTCGAGCACGGAACGGGCGAGGACCTCCTCGGTGTTCGCTCGCAGGCGTACGACCTCGTGCTGAACGGTTGGGAGCTCGGTTCCGGCAGCGTGCGGATTCACCGCCGCGACGTCCAGCAGCGGATCTTCTCGCTGCTCGGTATCACCGCGGAGGAAGCGCAATCGCGCTTTGGGTTCCTGCTCGACGCGTTCCGTTACGGCGCGCCTCCGCACGCGGGCTTCGCGTTCGGTATCGACCGCCTGGTCGCGGTGCTCGCCGGTGAGGACAACATTCGTGAAGTGATCGCGTTCCCGAAGACGCAGTCGGGCGCCGACCCGCTCACTGGTGCACCCACTCCAATCGATCCTGCACAGCTCGTTGAGCTCGGCCTGAACGTCACGCCCCGCCCTAAGCCGTAGCGCAGGGCGGGGGCGGCTACGGCCGGGCGGGGCGGACGGACGGCGATCCGATCGAAGACCGGCCCGCCGGATCAGTTCAGAGAGGAGTCAACGTGCCGAGGTCGAGCGTGTTCACTCCCGCGTCGAGTGTCATCGTGATGGACCTGTACGCGATTCGTGCGGTACCGATGTCGACGCCGCGCTCCGTGGGGCCCGCCGGAGGGCCGTCGACGGTGACAAAGACGCTGTAGGTACCCGGCGCGATGTCATGGCCGAAGTGGACCGTACCGCTCGCGTCGGCCTCACCTGAAACTGTGCTGTCGCCGTTCTTCAGGTCGACCTGCACGGTGGAACGTGGTTCCAGCGTCGAAGACTTGACCTGCAGGATGGCGACCGGCGCCGTTCCCGATCCGCCGGCCGTCAGCGCGGCGGCGCCGAGGGCGACGATCACCACGACGGCGAGCGCGCTCGCGCCTTGCGCCACGCGTCGGCGGCGGCCGAGTTGCGTGGCCCGAGCACGCACCGCCGCGCGTTCGCGGTCGCCCGGAACGGGCGGAGAGGGATCTGAGAGGTCGATTGTGGTCAGGGTAGGGGTCGGCATCACGCCACCTCCCGGGAAGCGCCCATCGTCGTACGCAATGCGGCGAGCCCGCGACTCGCATGGACTTTCACTGATCCCACGGAGCATCCGAGCGCCTTCGCCACATCCGCCTCGGGCAAGTCGGCGAGGAACCGCAGCACGAGCACCTCGCGTTGCCGTCGCGACAGCGTGTGGAGCGCTCGGTGGAGGTCGACCCGGGCCACATCAGGCTCGGGAGCGAGCGAGTCGGGAGCGGCCCCGTGCTGGAGGCGACGGGTCCGACGCCACGAATCGATCGCGAGGTTGCCGGCCACCCGAACCACCCACGCTTCGGCGTAGTCGCGGATTTTCCACCAGTGCACGAACGCACGCGCCAGGGTCTCCTGGGCGACCTCTTCGGCTTCACTGCGGCGGCCGAGCAGTTGGAAGGCCGTACCGTACCCGCGTGTGTACAACTCCTCGAAGGATTCTTCGAAGACGAGATCGATCGTGACCGAGACTGGTGGCGTGCCCTGCTCCTCGTCCCGGCCGACCACTGATGCAGCCTCCGTAGCCACGCCCACACGAAGAGTACGCCCGAGTACCTCCGAACGTTGACAGGCGCATCACAAAATCACCCAAGAAACTCGGAACGCGCGGCGGCCGTACCATATGTCCCTTGCCCGACGACCTCTTCTCTGCGGCGGTTGCGGAGCGATTGCAAGCGCGCGCACCACTCGCGGCTCGGCTTCGCCCGCGAACGCTCGACGACGTCGTCGGCCAGCAGCACCTCCTCGGTCAGGGCAAGCCCCTGCGCGTGCTGATCGAGGGTGACCGGCTGTCGTCGGTGATCCTCTGGGGACCGCCGGGCACCGGCAAGACCACGATTGCGCGTCTCGTCGCCGGCGCGACCGAGAAGGCGTTCGAGCCGTTGTCGGCCGTCACCGCGGGCGTGAAGGACGTCCGCGAGATCGCCGAGCGCGCCCGCGCCCGAATGGGCGAGCACGGCCGCGGCACGATCCTGTTCCTCGACGAGGTCCACCGTTTCAACCGCACGCAACAGGACGCGCTCCTTCCGCACGTCGAAGAAGGACTGTTGGTGCTCATCGGCGCGACCACCGAGAACCCGTTCTTCTCGCTCACGAGTCCACTGCTGTCCCGCTCGACGCTGTTCCGGCTCGACCCGCTCTCTCCCGACGACCTGCGTCTGCTGTTGCAGCGCGCGCTCGATGACGCCGACCGCGGACTCGGCAGCGAGCACCTCACCGTCGACGAGGATGCGCTCGACCATCTCGTCGATCGCTCCGAGGGCGACGCCCGACACGCGCTCACCTCTCTCGAGGTCGCCGCCGCGCTCGTTGCAGAAGAGGCGCGCGACACCGTCCACCTCGGCGACGCGGAAGCCGCGCTCGCGTTGCGCGCGCTGCGCTACGGCGACGACGAGCACTACGACGTGCTGTCGGCGTTCATCAAGAGCATCCGTGGCTCCGATGTCGACGCCGGTCTCTACTGGCTCGCGCGCATGGTGGAGGCGGGGGAGGATCCGCGATTGATCGCGCGGCGGATGGTGATCCTCGCGTCCGAAGACGTCGGCATGGCCGATCCGCAGGGACTTGTCGTTGCCGACGCGGCGGCGCGCGCCGTGGAGTTCGTCGGCATGCCCGAGGCTCAGCTCAACCTCGCGCACGCGGTCGTGTACCTCGCGACCGCACCGAAGTCGAACTCCGCGGCCACTGCGCTGTGGGCCGCACAGGCCGAGGTGCGCGACGAGCCGGCTGGCACGGTCCCGCGCCACCTCCGCGACTCCAGTTACCCTGGCGCGGCGAAGTTGGGGCACGGCAAGGGGTACGTGTACCCCCATGACGAGCCAGGAGGCTGGGTGGATCAGCAGTACCGACCGGACGAACGTGACGACGTGTACTGGCGCCCGAGCGGCCGGGGCGCCGACGTCGACCGCCGCCCGAGGCGATCGAACGCAGACGGCGAGGAGCCATGAGCGGCAGCGAATGGGCGGCGATCATCGGCGCGCAGATCTGCCTCGTGCTGCTCGTCGTGCTCGTGGTGATGATCGTGCGCCTCGACCGCGCCACACGCGCCCTGCGAACCGCCGCGTCGGAGTTCCGCCGTGAGTCGGGCGCCGCGCTGCGGGAGCTGCGTGAGGCCGTACGCGACGCCGACTACGAGCTCGACCGGGTCGACGCGCTCGTCAGCGGCGCCGAGCGGGTCACCGACCGAGTGGATGCCGCATCGGCCCTCGCCGATCGGGTGATCACGAGCCCGGTCGTGAAGGCGATGGCCGTCGGTACCGGCACGCGCCGCGCGGTGCGGAAGCTGCGCGGCAACGGCAATGGGAAACGCAGCTGATGTTCAAGCGAGCCACGTGGCTCACCGTGGGCTTCGGCATCGGCGTCGGCACCACCGTCGCCGCAGCGCGGCAAGTGCGCAAGCGGGTCAATCGCTACCAGCCGCGCGCTGTCGCCAACCGCATGACCGACTCGCTCTCGTCGTTGCGCGACCAGCTCGCGGCTGCGGTCGACGAGGGGCGTTCGGCTGCGCACGAGCGTGAACTCGAGTTGCGTGCGCGTCCTCCTCGGCGCTGACGACAACTTCCTGTCTCGGCGCCGGAAACGCTGCCCGTGCGCCTTCGAACTCGGCCCTTGATCCGGCCCAGCCCCTGCGCGTCCTCGTTGCGCTCCGCCGCGGCACGAGTTTGTCGCAGGTTGGGCGTTCCGACTGCCTGTACGATTTGTCCCGTGGCGGCGCCCCGAACGGCTGACGAGCTCCGTGCTGCGTTCACCGACTTCTTCGCCGCGCGCGGCCACACCGTGGTGCCGTCGTCGAGCCTGATCCCGCACGACCCTTCGGTGATGCTGACGATCGCGGGGATGGTGCAATTCAAGCCCTACTTCGTGGGTGACGAAACGCCGCCGTACAAGCGCGCCACCTCGGTGCAGAAGGTGGCCCGTGCCGGGGGCAAAGACAGCGATCTCGACAACGTCGGGCGCACCAACCGGCACCTCAGCTTCTTCGAGATGCTCGGCAACTTCAGCTTCGGCGACTACTTCAAGGCCGAGGTGATCCCCTGGGCGTGGGAGCTCGTCACCCAGGTGTACGGGCTCGATCCCGACCGGATCTGGGTCACGGTGCACGCCACCGACGACGAAGCGGAGCAGATCTGGACCGACGTCGTGGGCCTGCCTGCCGAGCGCGTCCAGCGGTTGAGCGACAACAACTTCTGGCGCATGGGCGACACCGGTCCGTGCGGCCCGTCGTCCGAGATCTTCTTCGACCTGGGTCCGGAGTACGGGCCCGACGGCGGGCCGGCCAAAACCGAGGACCGCTACCTCGAGATCTGGAACCTCGTGTTCATGCAGTTCGACGCGCAGCCGGACGGCGAGCTCCTGCCGCTCCCGAAGCCGTGCGTCGACACCGGTGCCGGTCTCGAGCGGAACCTCACCGTTCTGCAGGGCGTCGCGTCGGCGTGGGAGACCGACCTCCTCCTCCCGCTGGTCGAGGCGGCCGCGAGAGCCACCGGCACGCAGTACGGCGGCTTCCCCGGCGGTGAGCACGACCTGTGGCTGCGCATCCTGGCCGACCACGGGCGCACGATGACCTTCCTCGTCGCCGACGGCGTGGTGCCCTCGAACGAAGGGCGCGGCTACGTGCTGCGGGCGATTATCCGGCGGGCGGTGCGGCACGCGTTCCTCCTGGGGGCCCAGCAGCTCGTTACGCCGGCGCTCGTCGACGCGACGGTCGACGTGATGGGGAACGCTTACCCGGAGCTCGTGAAGCAGCACGGGCTCGTGCGCTCCGTCGTACAGCGAGAAGAGGAGCGGTTCCGGCAGACGCTCGCGCGCGGGCTCGATCTCCTCGACGGGATCCTCGCCGAAGGCGACGTCACCGGCTCCGACGCTTTCTTCCTGCACGACACGCTCGGCTTCCCGATCGACCTCACGCGCGAGATCGCGGCTGAGCGCGACCACGTCGTCGACCTCGACGCGTTCACCGCGCTCATGGACGAACAGCGCGCTCGTGCCCGTGAGGCGCACGCGGCGGCCGGCGGCAAGGGTGACGATGCGCCGGTCGAGCTCTACCGCGAGCTGCTCGACGAGCTCGGGCCCACCGAGTTTACCGGCCGCCAGGAGTACGAGACCACCGGCGCGAAGGTGCGCGCACTACTGGTCGGCGGCGAACGTGTCGCGCAGGCGAGCGACGGCACGCGCGTCGAGGTGGTGCTCGACCGCACACCGTTCTACGCGGAGTCCGGTGGTCAGATCGGTGACACCGGCGTTCTCGATGCTTCCGCAGGCGCGCGCGTTCGTATCGAGGATACGCAGTACGGCCTGCCCGGACTCGTGCTGCATCGCGGCATCGCGGAGGCGGGCACGTTCTCGGAGGGCGATGAGGTCACCGCACGGATCGACGGCGAACGGCGCGACCGGATCCGGCGCAACCACACCGCGACGCACGTGCTGCACTGGGCGTTGCGCGAGGTGCTCGGCTCACACGTGAAGCAGGCCGGTTCACTCGTATCACCCGATTATCTGCGCTTCGACTTCAGCCATCACGAGGCGCTCACCCGCGAGCAGCTCGACCGGATCGAGGCGCTCGCGAACGCCGAGGTCATCGGCAACGCGCCCGTTCGCCACTACGAGACCACCAAGGACCATGCCGAGAGCCTCGGCGCGATCGCGTTCTTCGGGGAGAAGTACGGCCACCTCGTGCGCGTGCTGGAGGCGGGGGAGCACTCGGTCGAGCTGTGCGGTGGCACGCACGTGCACGCGCTCGGCTTCATCGGGCCGGTCAAGATCACGAGCGAGGGCTCCATCGGCGCCAACCTCCGGCGCATCTTCGCGGTCACCGGCACCTCCGCGCTCGCCCGCATCCACGACGAAGAGGTGCAGCTCCGCGAGCTGGCCGATTCGCTCAACGTCAGCCCGGCCGAGCTGCCCGAGCGTGTGGCCCGGCTCGTCGGGCAGGTCAAGGAGCTCCAAGACGAGCTCGGAGCCGTTCGGTCGAAGCAGGCGGGTGCCGAAGCGGTCACGCTCGCGGCGAACGCGACCGACGGCGTGGTCGCCGCGCGGCGCGACGGCATGACCGTCGACGATCTGCGCCAGCTCGCGATCGCGACGCGGAACGCGCTCGGGCACGGAATCGTCGCGCTCGTCGGTCTCGCACCCGACGGCACGAAAGCGGGTCTCGCGGTTGCCGTCACGAGGGATCTGGTCGACCGCGGTGTATCGGCCGCCGATCTCGCACGCGATGCGGCCAAGGCGCTCGGCGGAGGGACCGCCAAGAATTCCGAGCTGGTGCAGGGTGGGGGGCCGAAGATCGAGGCGATCGACGACGCGCTCGCGCTCCTCACCGAGGCCGCGGGCGGCGCCGCGCGCGCCTGAGTAGCGGTCTGTGAGCCGGGTTCTCGGCGTCGACCTCGGCAGCCGCCGTATCGGGCTCGCCGCCACCGATCCGTCCAACACGCTGGCGAGTCCGCTGGCCGTCCTCGAGCGTGGCGACGACGTGAGCGACGATCACCAGGCCATCCTCGCCGCGGCGCGCGAGATCGGCGCCAAGCGGATCGTCGTGGGCCTCCCGGTGAGCCTCGACGGCCGGCAGGGACCCGCCGCCCGTGCGGTGCTGGACGAGGTGGGCAAGCTGAAGTGGCTCGCGCGCCCCGAGCGCGTGAGGGTCGACACCTACGATGAGCGCTTCTCGACGGTGATCGCAGAGCAGAATCTGAAGGACGCCGAGGTGCGGAAAGGCAAGCGGCGCAGGATGGTCGACGCAGCCGCCGCCACCGTCATCCTCCAGTCGTGGCTCGAGGCGAACGGTTGAGCATCGACACCGAAACCGACACCACTACTGGGCTCCCCGCGCTCGACGACACCGTCACCCGGCGGGAAGCGCGCGCGCGGCAACGGCGTCGCAGTTTCCTCGCGCTCGGGATCATCGCCGCGCTCGTGCTGCCGTTCGTGTTCGTCGCCGGGTGGTTCGTGTGGGAGCTGAGCCCGCCAGGAAACGCCGGCGCCGCGGTCACGGTGGAGATCCAACCGGGCTGGGGCGCGCAGGAGGCCGGCGACGAGCTGCAAGCCCGTGGCGTGATCGGTTCGTCGCTCGCGTTCCAGATCTGGGCGAAGGTGTCGGGCACCAGCTTCCAGGCCGGCACCTACGCGCTCAACGAGCATCTCGGCGTGCGCGACGCGGCGGCCGAGTTGCGACGCGGGCCCGGCGCGGCGTCGCACCTCACCCTGGCGTTGCCGCCCGGGCTCACCCTCGGCCAGATCGCCGACCGCATCGGGCAGCTTCCCGGGCACAGCCGTGACGAGTTCCTCCAGACCGCGGCTTCGGGAGTGGTGCGCTCGAAGGTCCAGCCCGCGGGCGTCTCGTCGCTCGAGGGACTCACCTGGCCCGACACCTACTTCATCGGCGAGCACCAGACCGATGCGGAGATCCTCCGCACGATTGTGTCGGCCTTCGACGACCACGCGACCGCGGCCGGTGCCATTGCAGCAGGTGCCACGGCGTACGACACGGTGAAGATCGCGTCACTGATCCAGGCCGAAGCCGGCGCGACCGACGACGCGCCACTTGTGTCCGCGGTGATCGCAAACCGGCTCGCGCGGGGGATGCAGCTCCAGATCGACGCCACGCTCTGCTACGCGAAGGGCGGCTGCCCGCCGGTGCCGAACAACGCCGACAAACAGATCAACTCGCCGTACAACACCTACAGAGTGACGGGCCTGCCGCCCACGCCGATCATGACGGTCACCGATCCCACGCTGCGCGCCGCGCTGCATCCCGCCGCCGTGCCGTACCTCTATTACGTCACCGGCACGGACGGTGTCACGCGCTTTGCCACAACCCTGCAAGAGCATCAGCGCAACATCGACGAGCACGGGGTGAGTGGCGAGTGACGGTCACCGGCGCGACGCGCCTCGCCGCGGTAATCGGCGACCCGATCCGCCATTCGCGATCGCCGGCGATCCACAATGCCGCGTTCGCGGCTGCCGGCCTCGATTGGGTGTTCGTCGCGTTCGAGGTGCCCGAAGGCTCGGGCCGCGCCGCGGTGAAGGCGGTGCACAGCCTCGGCCTCGGCGGCATGAGCGTCACGATGCCGCACAAGCAGGACGCCGCATGGGCGTGCGACGAGCTTACGCCGGAAGCAACCACGCTCGGCGTAGTGAACGCCGTCGTCCCCACCGTTCGGGGCCGCCTGCTGGGCGCGTCGACCGACGGCGAGGGTTTCCTGCGCGCGGTGCGCGACGAGGGCGTCGACCCGGGCGGCTGCTCCGCACTGGTGCTCGGAGCGGGCGGTGCCGCGCGCGCGATCACGCTCGCGCTCGGCGCCGCCGGCGCACGGGTGACCGTTGCAGCACGCCGGATGGACGCCGCCGAATCGGCGGCCGGTCTCACCGCCGGTGCCGAAACTGCGCTCCTGTCGGCCTGCGACCCGGGCGCGTTCGACCTCGTGGTGAACGCCACACCTCTCGGAATGCAGGGGGAGGACGCTCCGATCGACGCAAAGCGCCTCAACCCCGGACAGTCCGTGGTCGACACCGTGTATCACCCTATGGAGACGCCCTTCCTTGCCGCCGCCCGGGCCCGAGGAGCGCGATGCACGAACGGCCTCGGCATGCTCGTACACCAGGCCGCGCTCGCGTTCGAGCTCTGGACCGGTGTCGACGCGCCGCTCGACGCGATGCGCGCCGCTGCGCGAATGGAACCGTCGCCATGACCGCCACACTCGTCGCTGCACTCTCCGTGGTGGGGCTCACAGTCGGCTGGTTGCTCGACCCCGTGATCACGCGCGTGCCTCGCCGCCAGCCCGTCACCGGTCCGGTGGAGGACGAGAGCGTCGTCTATTCGTCGTCGGCCGCGCGCCAGGTGACGGTCGCGATCGTGTGCGGCGCACTGTTCGGCGCGCTTGCCGCGCGATTCGTTGACTCGTGGGCGCTTCCCGCGTACCTCGTGCTCGCGGTGGCGCTCGTCGAGCTGTCCGCGATCGACCTCGAGCGCTACATCCTGCCCAACCGCATCGTGTATCCGCTCGCGCTCGCGATGATCGCGCTCCTCGCGATCGCGTCGCTCGGCGACGACGACCTCGACGCATTCGTGCGCGGGCTCGCCGCCGGCCTGATCGCATTCGCGATCTTCTTCGTCCTCCACATGATCTCGCCGCGGAGTATGGGCTTTGGCGACGTGAAGCTCGCGTTCGTGCTCGGCTTGTCGCTCGGCTGGCTCGGTTGGGGAGAGGTACTGCTCGGGCTCTTCCTCGGCTTCCTCTACGGCGCGGTCGTCGGGGTCGTGTTGATCGCCACCCGTCGCCGCCAGCGCAATCAGGCGCTCCCGTTCGGGCCGTTCCTCGCCGCCGGCGCGCTCACGGCAATACTCGTTGGCGACGCGGTCATCACCTGGTACCGCGGCGGATAGACCCCCGTCGTCGTCGCGCCGCCCCGGTATCCTGGACCCTCCACTGCCGAGGTCCGAGTAGAGGTCAACCGTGCTTCGCTACCTGACCGCCGGCGAGTCGCACGGCCCCGCCCTCACGGTGGTGGTCGAAGGGCTTCCCGCCGGTCTTTCCGTCACCGACCAACAGCTCCAGGACGAGCTGGCCCGACGCCGCCTGGGGTTCGGCCGCGGTCCGCGGATGCGTTTCGAGCGCGACGACGTCGAGATCCTCGGTGGAATTCGCCATGGGCTCACGCTCGGTTCGCCGGTCTCGATCGTGATCCACAACACCGAGTGGCCGAAATGGCAGGACGAGATGTCGCCCGCGCCCGGCGCCACCGAGAAGCCGCTGCACACGCCGCGACCCGGCCACGCCGATCTCGTCGGGATGCAGAAGTACGGATTCGACGACGCTCGCAACGTCTTGGAACGCGCGAGCGCGCGCGAGACGGCGGCGCGCGTCGCTGCGGGCACGCTCGCGAAGCTGCTGCTCGCCGAACTGGGCACGCAGGTCATCAGCCATGTCATCCAGATGGGTGCCGCACGCGCGACGGCCGAGCAGCGCCCAACCCCTGAGAACCTCGCGACCGTCGACGAGTCACCGGTGCGCTGCTTCGATCCCGAGGTGGAGGCTGCGATGATCGCCGAGGTCGAAGCCGCGGCCAAGGTCGGCGACTCCCTCGGCGGGATCGTCGAAGTGCTCGGCTACGGCGTACCGCCAGGGCTCGGGTCGCACGTGCACTGGGATCGCAAGATCGACGGCCTGCTCGCACAGGCGCTCATGAGCATCCAGGCCATGAAGGGTGTGGAGATCGGCGACGGGTTCGAGGTCGCCGGCAAACGCGGGAGCGAGGCGCACGACGAGATCTTGTGGGATGCCGACGCCGACGAGTACGTGCGCGCGTCCACGCGCGCCGGTGGCACCGAGGGTGGCATGACCACGGGTGGCTTGCTGGTCGCACGCGTCGCGATGAAACCCCTGTCGACGCTGAACCGTCCCGTGCTCCGTACTGTCGACGTCGAGACGAAGGAAGAAGCGGTGTCGTTCAAGGAACGCACCGACGTCACCGCGGTACCGGCCGCGGGCGTCGTCGCGGAGACGATGGTCGCGCTCGTCCTCGCGTCAGAAGTCACCCGCAAGTTCGGCGGCGACTCGATGGCCGAGCTCACCCGCAACTTCGAGGCGTATACCGCTTCGCTGCACTGACATGCAAGGCCATCTCGTTCTGGTCGGCCTCATGGGCGCGGGCAAGACCACCGTCGGAAAGCGATGCGCCGAGCTTCTTGGCCGGCCGTTCGTCGACACCGACGAGCTCGTCGTCGCGGCGGCCGGCGTCCCGTTCGAGGAGCTGTGGGCCACCGAGGGCGAAGCGGGATTCCGCGCGCGCGAGCGCGTCGCGGTCGCTGACGCCGCCGCGTCGCCGGCGGCCCTCGTCATCGCGGGCGGCGGCGGCGTGGTGCTCGACCCCGACAACCGTCGGGTCCTGCGTGGCTCCGGCTTCGTCGTATGGCTCGACGCGCCGCCTGCGGTCCTCGCGTCCCGTCTGGGGGGCGACGACTCACGACCGCTGCTTGTCGGCGGTGACCGCGTCACCACGCTCACGCGTCTGGGCGACACGCGCGCTCCGGCATACGAGGCAGCGGCGGACGTCACCGTCGACACCGAGGGCCGCACGGTCGACGAGGTTGCCGCCTCGGTGCTCGAGGAGCTGCACGCGTGGAACGCGTGACCGTCGCCATTCCCGGCGCGCCCTACGACGTGGTCGTGGGCGAGGGCGCGCTGGCCGAGGTCGCGGGCGCGGTCGGCGCCCGGCGGAAGGTCGCGGTGGTCAGCCAGGCGGGCGTCGCCGACTTCCACGCCCCCGTGCTCACCACTGCCCTGCACGGTGCCGGCGCCGAGACCGACGTGTTCCTCATCGGCGACGGCGAAGAGGCGAAGACCCTGGCGACCGTCAACGAGTTGTGCTCGAAGCTCGCGCGCTGGGGGCTGCTGCGCGGCGACGCGATCGTCGCGCTCGGCGGGGGCGTGGTCGGCGACACCGCCGGATTCGTCGCGTCGGTGTACTACCGAGGCATCGCGGTGGTGCAGGCCCCAACCACGTTGCTCGCGCAAGTCGACGCCGCGATAGGCGGCAAGACCGCAGTGAATCTCCCCGAGGGTAAGAACCTCGTGGGTGCTTTCCACCAGCCCGTCGCCGTGCTCGCCGACGTGTCGACCCTCGCGACGCTCCCACCGCGCGAATACCGTGCCGGGCTCGGCGAGGTGGCCAAGTACGCGCTCATGCCCGGCGGCGAGCGCGTCGCCGCGATCGTGCGGAACCATGCCGACGCGGTGATCGCGCGCGACGCCGGCGTCCTCCCGGGGCTCGTCGCAGCGTGTGTCGCGATGAAAGCCAGCGTGGTCGCGGCCGATCCCGAGGAGCGTACCGGCATCCGTGCATCGCTCAACTACGGCCACACTCTCGCCCACGCGCTCGAGACGGCCGGCGGCTATGAGCTGCTCCACGGCGAGGCGGTCTCGGTCGGCCTCGTGTTCGCGGGCGCGCTTGCCGGCGCGCTGGAGCGGCTCGACGCCGAAGCCGTCGACCGGCACCGCGTCACGGTCGAGTCGCTCGGGCTCCCGATCACCGCGCCGGGCGGGATCAGCGCGGCCGACCTTCTCGACGTCATGCGCCGCGACAAGAAGTCGGTCGGAGGGCTCACGTTCGTGCTCCCCGGCGCCGAGGGCCTCGAGATCGTGCACGACCCCGACCCCCGTGCGCTCGACGTCGCGTTCGCGGCAGTCGGCGTGAAGGTCGATGGTTCGCGCGAGGCTGGGGACACGCGGTGAACGGAGCGACCGGAGGGAGCGAAGTGAACTCGCCACTCGAGCGAACGGCCGCGAGCCGGGTATCCCGGCTGGCAGAGAGCGAGCCATGGTGGGGGAGCGAACGGCCGCGAGCCGGGTATCCCGGCTCGCAGAGAGCGAGCGAATAAGTATGCCCACCATTCTCTTGCTCTCCGGGCCGAACTTGAACCTCTTCGGGCAGCGTGATCCGGCGGTGTACGGCACCGACACGCTCGACGACATGGTCGGTGACGCGCGGCAGGCCGCGGCCGCCCACGGCTACGACCTCGAGCACGTCCAGTCGAACCACGAAGGCGAGATCGTCGACGCCATCCACGACGCGCGGAACCGGTGCGATGCGATCGTGGTCAATCCCGGCGCGTTCGGTCACTACAGCTACGCCATCGCCGACGCGCTGCAGACCTACGAAGGTGTGAAGATCGAGCTGCACGTGTCGAACACCGCGGCGCGCGAGGAGTGGCGGCACCACTCGGTCATCTCGGCCTACGTCACCGGCACCATCGCCGGCCTGGGTCGCACGGGATATCGCCTTGCGATCGACGGTGCGATCGCAAGGCTGGGAGCCGACTCGTGACGAGCACGCTCGACACGTTGCCCGCGATGGCCGTTGCCTCGCGAGCCGGGTGTCTGCGCGAACAGTTCGACGCCGCGGAGATCGACGCGCTTCTCGTCACGTTCCTCCCCAACGTCCGCTACCTCACGAGCTTCACGGGCAGCGCCGCGATGCTGCTCGTCACGAACGACGCGCTCGTCTTCACCACCGATGGCAGGTACCGCACGCAGTCGGCGGAGCAGCTCGGTGCCGCCGGCGTCGATGCCACGATCGAGGTCGGCGCCACGATCGCCGAGCAGCGGGATGCACTGGCGCGCGCGCTGGATCCGGAAGCACGCGTCGGTCTCGAAGCGCATGCAGTCACGTGGTCGCAACAGCGTGCCTTCACGGACGTGTTCGGCCGCCACGAGCTCGTGGCCACCGAGGGCCTGGTCGAACGCCTCCGCCGGGTGAAGGAGCCCGGCGAGGTCGCCCGGATCCACGCGGCATGCCAGATCGCCGACGACGCGCTTGCCGCGATGTTGCCGAAGCTTCACGAGGGCCCCACCGAGCGTGAATTCGCCCTCGAGCTCGAGGTGGAGATGCGCCGCCGCGGCGCGAGCGGCAACAGCTTCGACCCGATCATCGCATCGGGCCCCAACGCGGTCAAGCCGCACGCGCGTCCGAGCGCGCGGCGCGTCGAACGCGGCGAGCTCGTGGTGATCGACTTCGGGTGCATCGTCGACGGCTACTGCTCGGACATGACCCGCACCGTCAGTGTGGGCGATCCCGGTGCGGACGCGCGTCGTGTGTGGGAAGTGGTGCGCGACAGCCAGTGTGCCGGACGCGAGGCAGTGCGCGCGGGTGTCGATTGTGCGGAGGTCGACCGTGCGTGCCGCGAGGTGATCGCGGCCGCGGGATGGGCAAATGCATTCGTGCACGGAACCGGTCACGGTGTCGGCCTCGAGATCCACGAGGCACCTCGGGTTGCGGCGAATGCCCGTGATACGTTGGAAATCGGCTCGGTCGTCACCGTCGAGCCCGGCGTGTACCTCCCCGGCGTGGGTGGTGTGCGCATCGAGGACACCGTGGTCGTCACCCTCGCCGGCTCCGATCCCCTCACCGCCTTCCCGAAGGAACTCGTTCTGTGAGTGTCTCCACCAACGACCTGAAGAACGGCATGGCGCTCGACCTCCCCCAGGAGGGGTTGGTCACCGTCGTCGAGTTTCAGCACGTGAAGCCCGGAAAGGGCGGCGCGTTCGTCCGTACGAAGCTCAAGAAGGTCGCGAGCGGCGCCGTCGTCGAGCGTACGTTCCGTGCCGATGAGAAGGTCCCGCTCGCCGTCATCGACAAGCGTGAGATGCAGTACCTGTACCGCGAGGGCAACGCGCTCGTCTTCATGGACAACGAGACCTACGACCAGCTCCAGGTTGAGCTCGCCGATCTCGGGGGCACCGTCTGGTACCTCAAGGAAGGCGACACCGCGATCCTCATGATGTACTCGAGCCGAGTCGTGGGCGTGGAGCTCCCGGCAGCCGTCGAGCTGACCGTCACCGAGACCGAACCCGGCGTGCAGGGCGACAGAGTCTCGGGTGCCCGAAAGTCCGCGACGCTCGAGACCGGGCTCGTCGTGCAGGTGCCGCTGTTCGTCGAACCCGGCGAGCGGGTCAAGGTCGACACCCGCACGGGGGAGTACCTGGCGCGGGCCTGATGGCAGTCACCGGCAGCCGCCGTGAGGCGCGGGAGCGGGCCCTCGGCCTCTGTTACGAGCTCGAGGTCCGCGAGCTCACGGCCGATGCGCTGCTCGACGAGCAACCGGCACCGCCCGACGCGTACGCCGCGCATCTCGTGCGCGGGGTCGAGGAGCACCACGCCGATGTCGACGCGCTGTTGCGCAAGTTCTCCGAGCACTGGGCGCTCGAGCGGATGCCCGCGGTCGACCGCGCCGTGCTGCGGCTCGGCGCGTACGAGCTCGGGTGGGAACCCGAGATGCCCACGGCCGTCGTGATCAGCGAGGCCGTCGAGCTCGCGAAGCAGTACTCCACGAAGGACTCGGGTCGCTTCGTCAATGGCCTGCTGAGCCGCCTAGCCGTTGAACTGCGCGCTGACACTCGGCAATGATCCACTCGGCAATGATCCACCCAATGATCCACCGGGCGTAGCGAACGACCATGACCACCGCACCGGTCGAGATCCGCGATCCCGAGGTCGGCGAGGAGACCACGAGCGACCGCCCGTGGATGGTCATCGTGTGGAACGACCCGGTGAACCTCATGTCGTACGTGGTGTACGTGTTCCAGAAGCTGTTCGGCTACTCGTTGGCGAAGGCTACGAAGCTGATGCGCCAGGTCCACGAGGAGGGGCGCGCGGTCGTGTCCGACGGCTCGCGCGAGAAGTGCGAGGCCGATGTCGCCCGGCTCCACGCGCGCGGGCTCTGGGCCACGATGGAACACGACGCGTGAGCCCGCGCTGGCGTCGGTTCCGGAAAGGACCCGACGACACGCTCATCGTGTCGCTCGCGCCCGAGGAGCTCGGGCTGCTCACTGGCCTGCCCGATGAATTGCGCGCGGTGTTCGCGGCACCCGAGCGCGACGCGGCCGCGCAACGACTCTTCCCGCAGGCGCACCTCGAACCTACCGAGGAGGAAGCGGAGGAGTGGCGCGCGATGGTGCACCCCGACCTGCTTCGTCAGCGCCTCGACGCGCTGGAGCTGGTCACGAGCTCACTCGCGCGTGTGACGGAGAACAAGGACTGGCGCGAGATCGCGTTGACGCAGGACGACGTGCAGGCGTGGCTCGGCGTGCTCAACGACACGCGTCTGGTGCTCGGCACGCGCCTCGGCGTGACCGAGGACGAACCCGACATCGATCCTGACGCGCCTGAGGCGCGCGGCTACGCCATCTACTACTGGCTCACGCACTTGCAGGGTGAGCTCATCGACATGCTCTTGAGGTGAAGCCCTAGTCTTCGGCCATGCAGGAGTTCCAGGACAAGGTCGCGGTGATCACAGGCGCGGCGAGCGGAATGGGGCGCGCCTTCGCAGACCGATTCGCAGCCGTTGGGATGAAGCTCGCGCTCGCCGATATCGAGGAACCTGAGCTCGCGCGTGCCGTCGATGAATTGAAGGCAGCGGGCGCGGAGGTGATCGGTGTCCGTACCGACGTGGCGCGGATCGAAGACGTGCAGGCGCTGCGCGATCGCGCGCTTGACGCGTTCGGCTCGGTGCATGTCGTCTGCAACAACGCGGGGGTCGCCGGCGGTTCGGTGATCGACTCACCGATCGAGATGTGGCAGTGGGTGCTCGGCGTGAACCTGTGGGGCGTGATCCACGGGTGCAACGTCTTTCTCCCGCTCCTGCTCGAGCAGGACGAAGGGCACGTGGTCAACACGGCGTCGATCGCGGGTCTCGGTGGTGCCGCCGGTCTCGGCGTTTACTGCACGAGCAAGTTCGCGGTGGTGGGCCTGAGCGAATCGCTCCACCACGATCTTCTGGCTCGGCAGTCGCACGTCGGTGTGTCGGTGCTGTGTCCCGGATTCGTCCAGACCCGCATTTTCGAATCACACCGCAACATGCCCGACGAGGTGCGCGCAGTGGTCGAGGCCAATGCCGACGCCGACGAGATCCAGCGCACGGTGATCGGTTTCGGGATCCCGCCGGCCGCCGCCGCCGATGCGGTATTCGCGGCGATCAGCGAGAATCGCTTCTTCGTGCTTCCCCACGAACGGGCCGCGCGCGCGTACATGGAGAGCCGGCTCGAGTGGATGCAGGGTGGCGAGCCCGCGGCGTTCGACATCGAGTCTCTGATCCGCCCCTGACGATGGGTCGCTCACTGCGAGCCGTGATACCCGGCTCGCGGCCGTTCGCTCCTGACCCGACTATTGGCTCGTTCGCTGCGACGCAGGGTACCTGCGCCGCGGACGCTCAGTCCCGACCGTCGCGTAGCCTCGAAGCTTCGCGACGCTGACAGAGGGGCGGGCCCGGGGGTGGACGACAAGGTGGACGACGTCGACATGACGGAGCCGGTACTCGCCGATTCACTCGCGGAACGGTCCATCCACGAGCGGTTCCTGATCGACCGCGCCGCCCGAGAGTCCGAGATCGTGGCCATGCTCGCGCTGTCGCCGTTCGTGCGGGGCGACGAACCGTGGATGGCGAAGTTCCGCATCGACGCCGAGGTCGCGCCACTCGACATCCTTCCCGACGGCACCGAGATCGATCGGTGGGTCGAGACGAGTTGGTCGGTGAGTGCGGCGGCGCGCTGGCGCGAGGTGACGCTCTTCGTCGAGACGTACTCGGGGGGTGCGCGCGTCACGATCACCGCGCCTACTCGTGAGCTCGTCGAAGAAGCTCGGGCCATTGTCCGCGAGCGAAGCCCGGAACCCGACCTGAGCGACGCGGTGCAGGTCGCGTTCTGGCGGTGGGGCGATCATGGCGCGCACGAGACGACGCGCGCGCTCGATACGCCGAGCTGGGCCGAGATCCGGCCCAACTATTCCGGCACTGCGGGCACGCGGCTCGACGAGCTCATGAAGCTCGAGGCGCCCACCGGCGGAGGGAAGCTCCTGCTGTGGCACGGCGAGCCCGGCACCGGCAAGACCACTGCCATCCGTTCGCTCATCCGTGAATGGCGCGGGTGGTGCGACCCGCAGTACGTCACGGACCCCGAACGCTTCTTCAACGAGGCGAACTACATGCTCGACGTGCTGCTCTCGTCCGACCGTCGGGAGATGCGTCCGGGGGTGCGAGGCCTGCCCGGTGGGCTCGGGCCCGGTGGACTCGGGCCCGGTGGACTCGGGCCCGGTGGACTCGGGCCCGGTAGCGGGATGGTCCCGAGCGACCGCTGGAAGCTCGTGATCGCCGAGGACGCCGACGAGTACGTGCGGAGTGACGCGCGCCGTCGCGCCGGCGCGTCACTCGGCCGCCTGCTCAACGTTGCCGACGGCATGCTCGGCCAGGGACTCAACACGCTCGTGCTCCTCACGACGAACGAGGAGATCGCGCGTCTGCATCCGGCCGTGGTGCGCCCGGGCCGGTGCCTGTGCCTCATCGAGTTCGAACGGTTCGACACCGCCGGAGCGCGTGCCTGGCTCGGCGACGACTCCGTCACCGACGAGCCCACGCTCGCCGAGCTCTACGAGCGCCGCGACAACCCCAACGGCCTCCTTCGCGAGACCGCACCCACGCACAGGCCCGCTGGCTACGTCTGAGCTCGCCCACAGGAGGTGGGACGTCGTGGTGGTGGGGGGCGGACACAACGGGCTCACCTGCGCGGCCTACCTCGCGCGCGGTGGTCTCTCGGTTCTGGTGCTCGAGCGACGCGCGCAGGTCGGGGGTGCGTGCACGTTGGAGCGGCCGTTCGCCGACCAGCGCTTCGTGATGAGCCCGTGCGCCTACCTGGTGGGGCTGCTGCACCCGCTCGTCATCGCCGAGCTCGACCTACCCCGCCGCGGCTACCGCACGTTCCCCGTAGACCCCACGCAGTGGACGCCATTCGAGGACGGCACCGCGCTCGTCCAGTGGCACGACGAGGCGAAGACGGCGCGTGCCGTCGCCGCGATCGCACCGAACGATGTGGAGGGGTTCCTTGCGTACGACGCGTTGTTCAGGCGCATCCGGGATCGTCTCCGCAACGGTCCCCGCGGCGACGTGTGGCTCGGTGACTCGCCCGATCGCGCCCAGCTCGAGGAACTCTTCGTCGACGACGCCGAGGCGCTCGAAGTGGTGCTCGACGCTTCGATCGCCGACGTGGTCGAGCGTCATGTGCGCGACGAACGCCTGCGCATCGCCCTGCACGGCCAGGGCGTGATCGGCACCTTCGCCGGACCCCGCGATCCCGGAACCGCGTGGATCCACGCCCACCACAGCCTCGGCCTCATCGGCGGCTGGTCGTTCGTGGAGGGAGGGATCGGCCGGGTGTCGTTCCTCCTCGCCGACGCCGCGCGCGACGCAGGGGCAGTGATCGCCGCGGGTGTACCCGTTGCTGCCATCACACCGGGGGAAGGTGTGCAACTCGACGACGGCACGGTCATCGGGGCCAACGTCGTGGTGAGCAACGCCGACCCGGTCCGCACTCTCGCGTTGCTCCGCGCCGCGGGCGCGGGCGAGCCGACCTTCTCGCGGGCGGTCGATCGCTGGCGCATCACCAGCCCGG
Organism: Acidimicrobiia bacterium; assembly: GCA_040880805.1. Taxonomy (NCBI): domain Bacteria; kingdom Bacillati; phylum Actinomycetota; class Acidimicrobiia; species Acidimicrobiia bacterium. The sequence goes on from JBBDHW010000067.1 coordinate 25,567, forward strand.
TGATCAAGCTGAATTGTGCGCTCTCACGCCTGCCGACGTTTCCTGCCGCCAACGGTGATCCCACGGTGTTCCGCGCGCAGATCGAGATCGCGCGCAGCATCGACGAGACGCAGGCGGCATACACCGCAGCCCGCCGCGGCGAGCCGGCGCCCGAGTGGTGCGAGCTCTACTTCCAGACCGCGTACGACTCGACGGTCGCGCCGTTCGGCCACCACACGATGAGTGTGTTCGCCCAGTTCGTGCCCTACCAGTTCGCGTCGGATACCTGGGAGAACCGGCGTGACGAGATCGGCGACGCGACCCTCGCGGCGATCGCGCGCTTCGCGCCCGACGTGGCCGACTGCATCGTCGACCGGCAGGTGCTCGGCCCACCCGACGTGGAGGAGCGGATCGGCCTCACCGGTGGACACATCTTTCAGGGCGAGTGCCTGCCCGACCAGATGTGGGACCGACGGTTCGCTGCGCGCACGCCGGTACCCGGCGTCTATCTGTGCGGCGCGGCCACACATCCGGGCGGCTCGGTGATGGGCGTGAACGGCCGCAACGCCGCCGCCGCGGTGCTGGCCGACCGAGCCCGGCTCGCAGCCGTTCGCTCCTAACAGGCCAGCTCGGGGAGCGCCACGATGGCTTCTATCGCCTCCGGGTTCGCGAGCGCGTCCGTGTTCCGGACCGGGCGCCCGTGCACCGCGTCGGCCACCGCGAGCTCGACGAGCTTGTTGCTCCGCGTGCGCGGAAGGTCGTCGACCTGCGCGATCACCGCGGGCACATGCCGCGGCGAGCACTCGCGGCGGATCCGCGAACGGATCTCTGCTTTCAGCTCGTCGGTGAGCGTTGCGCCGTCGACGAGCCGGACCAGGAGCACGATCCGCACGTCGCCGTTCCACTCCTGGCCGAACGCGAGTGACTCCAACACCTCGGGTATGGACTCGGCGACCCGGTAGATCTCGGCGGTGCCGATCCGCACCCCGCCGGGGTTGAGCGTCGCGTCGCTGCGCCCGTGGATCACCATGCCGCCCTGCACCGTCCACGACGCGAAGTCACCGTGCGCCCACACCTCGGGGAACCGTGCGTAGTACGCCGCGTGGTAGCTCGAGCCGGCTCCGTACCCGAACGGTAGACCGGTGGCGTCGCCCCAGAAGCCGAGCGGCATCGACGGGAACGGTGCGCGGCACACCAGCTCGCCGGGGATACCGGGCGACTCGCGCAGTGACGACCCGTCGTCGGCCGCAGCGTCCACCGCCATGCCGAGCGCGGGCCGCTGGATCTCGCCCGCGTACACCGGTCCGGTGGGATCGCCGCCCACGAGGCAGCCGCACAGGTCGGTGCCACCCGCGATCGACGCGAGGTGCACGTCGCGCTTGACCCGCTCGTAGATCACGCGGAAGCCGTCGGGCGAGAGCGGCGAACCGGTCGAGCAGATCGTGCGAAGTTCGTCGAGCCTGTGCGTGGTGATCGGCTCGATGCCAGCCTTGCCGATCGAGTCGATGAACTTCGCCGAGACTCCGAGCAGCGTGAGCTGCTCAGTGTCGGCGACGTCGAACAACACGTTCGGCCCGGGGTGGAACGGCGACCCGTCGTAGAGCACCGCGGTCGCGCCCGACGCGAGCGTGGACACGAGCCAGTTCCACATCATCCAGCCGGTCGTCGTGAAGTACATCACCCGGTCACCCGCGCGGATGTCGCAGTGGAGCTGGTGCTCCTTCACGTGCTGGAGCAAGACGCCGCCGGCGCGGTGCACGATGCACTTCGGCACGCCGGTGGTGCCCGACGAATAGAGCACGTACCACGGGTGGTCGAACGCGAACCGTTCGGGCGCGAGGGGAGTGCCGCGATGCGGTGCGAGGAACGCGTCCCACCCGATCGTGCCGGCCGGCTCCGTGCCCGAACGGGAAGCGGTCGCATCGCCCACCACCACCGTCGCGCGCAGTGTGGGGAGCCCGGCCCGGATATCTGCGAGTCGCTCGAGACAGTCGAAGTGCTTGCCGCCGTAGGGGTAGCCGTCAGCTGCGAACAGCACGACGGGCTCGATCTGCCCGAACCGGTCGAGCACACCGTGCGCACCGAAGTCGGGCGAGGTCGACGAGTACACGGCACCGATCGACGTGGCGCCGAGCATCACGACGACGGCCTCGATCGAGTTCGGCAGCCACGCCACCACGCGGTCGCCGGGCTGCACGCCGAGCGAGCGGAGCGCGGTGGCCATCGCGCCCGCGTCGGCGCGCAGTTCCTGCCAGGAGCGCGACCTGCGCGCTCCGCTCTCGTCGACCGCGACCAAGGCCTCGGAAGCCGGATCGACGCCGGCGTGCGGCGACAGGAAATTCTCGGCGACCGAGAGGCGCGCGTCGGGGAAGAAGCGCGTGTCCCAGAAGTGTTCGCCGCGCTCGATCACCCGCGCGCCGGGTTCGCCCACGACCCCGCAGTCGTCCCACACCAGACGCCAGAACTCCTCGGGCTGCTGGATCGACCACATGTGCAGCGCGTCGTAGTCCGGGGCACCGGCACGCCGTCGGAAGCTCGCGAGCCGTGTCGCTTCGGCGCGCGCGGCCGAGGGCTCCCAGAGCAGTGCGTCGGCGCGCATCAGCGGTGAATCAGCTCGAGGATGCGGTCGGGTGGGAGATACTTCTGCGTGACGGTCACGCCGAACGGAGCGAGGGCGTCCTCGATCGCGTTCGACAGCGCGGCGGGTGCTCCGATCGCGCCGGTCTCGCCGAGCTCGCGGAAGTCGATCGGGCCCGGCGGTGGAGACTCGAGGTGCTCGATCTCGATCATGGGCACCTCGGCGGCGGTCGGCAGCAAGCAAGATCCCACGCCCACGACGGCACTCCGCGTGCGTGGACGGAACCGTTGGAAAGCTCCACGTCGCGCGGATCGAGCTCGTGCTGCTCGGCAAAGGTGTCGACGATCCGCTCGCGCAGCGCGGCCACCGCGCCGACGACCGCGCCGCTCGCGAGCGTCGCAGCCCGGCTGCCGCCGGTGCCGACCAGCTTTGTGTCCGCGGCGTCGTTCACTCAGTGCGAAGTATGCGCGCGGGCCGGACTCGCTGTGCGACTCGCGCCGGGATCGCCGCCGCGAGGATCCCGACCAGGAGCGCGAGGGCGCTGATCGCGAGGATCAGCAAGAAGGGTGTCGAGGGCTCGGGCACGACGTCGAGGCCCCGGGCAAACACGCCCCAGAGCCATCGTCCGGCGATGATGCCGACCGGCACTCCCACCAGCAGGCCGACCGCGACGGTGACGCTCGCCTGCCAGCGCACCGTCGCCGCCAACTGGCGCCGGGTGAACCCGAGTGTCTTGAGCAGCGCCAGGTCGTGCCGGCGGCGGCGGACCGACGATCCGAGCGTGAGCGCCAGCGACGCCAACGCCGCGAACACGAGTGCGCCGGCGAGGATTGTGGGAGAAGACCCGATATCGCTGGCGTTGACAATCTCGGCCGGACGCTGCGCGCGTACGACGACGATCTCCCCGGTGGTCTCGGCGATGTTCGGTGCCACTCGCCGCAGATGCGCGAGCGCCGTCGCGTGATCGACTCCGTCGCGGAACCGTACGAAGATCACGTTGGGCCCGACCGCGCCGGCGGAAACCGAGCGCGCGTAACCGGGCACGAGCGTGGAGTCGACCATTGCTCCCACGCCGAGGGACGTATACGCGCCGTGTACGGTGCCGATCGTGGGGAGGGTCGCGGTACCGACGATGCGAAGCTTCTTCGCGGTCGTGCCGTCGCCGATGATCAGCGTGTCACCGATGTGCTTGTGGAGCTGACGGAGTGTCTCCGAGCCGAGCACGACGTCGCGCGCGGACTCGATCGTACGGCCCGTGAGGATGGGTGGGTGCACGCTCGTTCCCGGCGTCATACCGAGGAGTGGCACGTTGGTACCGTCGAGCGTGTCGGTCCCGAAGAACGCGCCGGCCCACGCGTCGACGTTCGGATCACGGTCGAGCAGCTTGTGCGCGACGTCCTCGCGTGCCTGCCCGTACCCAGCACTGTCGACGAGCGTGGCATCCCAAGCCCAGCCGAACAGGCGCGGCTGGTCGACCAGCGCGTTGAGGCTGCTCCCGAACGTCGTCGCAGCCACGAGCGCGAGGACTGCGATGGCAACGCCGAGCATCACCGACCGGACGGGTACCGCGGTGCGGCCGCGCCCCGGTTCCATGGCCAGTCGCAAGCCGGCGACGCCCGCGGGTGAGAGGCCCGCTCCCTGCGCGGCCGCGACGAGCTTCGACGGGCGCGCGGTGGGTTCCTGTTCGGTGAGGCGGTGGGGAACAACCCGCCACGCGGTGAACCCGACGACGGTACCGAGCACCCCGCAGAGCAGGAGCGCGCCGAGACCGAGCACCGTCCAGTCGGCGTCGAGGCCGGGTGCGACCTCCCCCGCGCGCACCTTCCCGATCGGCATGAATGGCGATGCGGCAACGGCCAGGACAATGGCGAGCGCTGCGCCGGCGAGCACCGCGACGAGGGGGCCGGTGGCGGCCGCGACGCTCGACGCGCCGGGCGCCGCACCCATGGCGCGGAGCACCGCGCGCTCCTCGCGTTCTGAGCGCAGCTGACGGCTGAGCCCCAGCCCGACGAGCACGAGACATGCGAAGAACGCGATGGCCCCGAACAGAGTGAGCGCGATGGAAAGGGGTCGCACGGCCTGCTGCGTATGGAACGTCGTGACGGATGTGACGCGGAAGAACTGCGGATTGCCCGCATCGAGGATGCGCAGGTAACGCTGTTTCACCGCGTCGACGTCGGCGTCGCCGCGCTTCAGCACGAGTCCCTGCCACTCGTATTGCACGTAGGGGAGCGCCTTCCGCGTGTACGCAGGCGTGAAGAGGACCAGCGGTGAGCGGTCGGTGTCGTCTTGCACGACCTCTTCGGGGAACAGCCCGATGCCGACGACCGTCGCGGTCATGCGGAGCTTCGGAGCCGTCGGGTTCTGGAAGAAGTCCTGGCTGATCTCGTTCGGGTCCCACGTGCCGAGGTCGAGCTTCTGGCCGACCCGGTAGCCGAACCTCTTCGCGGCGGTCTCGTTCACCGCGATCTCGTCGATGCGCTTCGGATCCGGCAGCCGACCGTGCGTGGGTGTGAAGCGGTCCTGGTCGAAGAATCGTCCGTCGAGGCTGGCGAGCGCCTCGAAGTCCTCAGAGAACACGGGCTTCCCGCGTACCAACCGTCCGACCACGGGAGCGACATACACCCGCGACTGAACGACTTCTGGGAACGACGCGATGGTCGCGACGGTCTTGGCGTCGTACGTGCCGGTGTCGACCGCCATCGTCGACGCGTTCGCTTCGCGCAGGAACCGCGGATACGCCGACTGCGTGCGCCGCGCGCCCGCGAGTGCGAAGAGGCTCAGCCCTCCCGTGACCCCGAGGAGGGTCACGATGCCGAGGTAGCTCCGCCAGCGGTTGCGGAACGTCGCGCGGAACCAGTAGGCGGCGAAGCTCACCAGCCCACCAGAGCGCATCCCGCCAGGTCGGTGAAGGGCACCAGCCCCGTCAACCGGGTGATGCCAGCATCCCGGTGGGTCTCACAGCCACTGCCCCTCGAGCTCCGACAGGTCGAACGAGCCGGCCTGCGCCGGCAGGACGTAGTTGTTGAGCCGCTCGGGCTTCCAGATGCTGGTGAGCCCGCGTGCGTTCCGGCCGATGCCGCCCGTGCGGGCGAGCCGCATCGCCTGATCGTGCGCGCCGCGGCTCAGCGCGGACTCTGCCACCTCCACGCTCTCCCACGCGGAGAACGTCCAGTTGCGCTTGCCGACCGTCGCGAAGCACGTGCCGAGGTACCCGGGGTTGTCGAGGAGCTCCACGACGATCTTTTCGGTTGCGTCGCTGAGCGCGCCGGCGTCCTCGGGCTCGACCTCGATCCACGTGACGGTGAACGCACCCGGGATCGTGTCGCGGCCCGTGTCCACCCGGATGCCCAGCCCGAACTTGAGGAACGGGTCCATGTCGGCCGGACTGAGGTGCACTTGCAGGCCGAGCTGCGTGAGCATCAGCCCAGTGTCGAAGTAGCCGACCACCGTGCTGATCCGATCCGCGTCGGGGTCGTAGGTGAGGAAGTCGGCTCCCGGGAGGTCGACCGTGCCGCCGGTCGCCGGGCCAATCGGCATCGAGCCGGTGTTGGTGCCCTGCATGCGCCACTCCGCCGCCGCCGACGTGGCGCTCGTGGGCGCGACGGTCCCGAGCTCGAAGTGCAGATCGGGAAAGCCGCCGACGAGCCCGTTGACGTTCGCCGCGAGCGCGTCGCCGCGGAGCGGACCGCCGGTGGTCGGGTCCTCGTAGGTGCCGTCGTCGGTGAGCGCGGCGACGACGCCGTCGCCGTCGTGCGCGTTCCAGGCGGCGAAGTAGCGATCGAGCGCATCAGCAATGGCCATGAGCGCCTCCTTCCTCGGTGCGGGCGCGTTGATGCTCCCATAGAGGCCTCGGCTGCGGGTAACCTGGTGCGAACCGTGAAGGGAGTCCCGTGAGGCTCCCACGGAGGAGACACGCATGACCGCGCCGCGCGCCGGACAATCACCGGCTGCAGCCGCATCTGAACACCGGCCGGATGGCGCCGGCTCGGTGCCCGAACGGCAGGCTGGTTTTGTGTTCCGGGCCGGCGTGCTCGACGCCGCCGACGTCCGCCGGGCGCACACCCGCATCGCCCACGAGATCGTGGAGCGCAACCACGGCGCCGAGGGTGTGGTGCTGGTCGGCCTGTACACGCGGGGCCTGGCGATCGCGCGCCGGCTCGCGGCCGCGATCGAAGAGTTCGAGCACATGGGCGTTCCCGTCGGCGCGCTCGACGTCGCCTTCTATCGCGACGACATCGGGCTTCGCCCGGTGCAGCCGCTCGGACCAACCGAGATCCCGGTCGACGTCGCGGGCAGGGTCGTGGTGCTCGTCGACGACGTGCTCTACACGGGCCGCACGGTGCGCGCCGCGCTCGACGCGCTCACCGAGCTCGGCCGGCCGCAGGCGGTGCAGCTCGCGATCCTCGTCGACCGCGGCCACCGCGAGCTACCCATCCGGCCCGACTTCGTCGGCAAGAACCTCCCGACACGCCACGGCGAAGACGTGCGGGTCCGGTTGGAAGAAGTCGACGGCGTGCCCGACTCCGTCGAGCTCTGGGCTCAGGACGAGGCCAATCAGGACGAGGCCAATCAGGACGAGGCCAATCAGGACGAGGAGGGAGCATGAAGCACCTGCTGTCGATCGCCGACCTCGACCGCGCCGCGATCGAAGAGGTGCTCGACCTCTCGGAGCACTTCCTCGAGGTCACGCAGCGCGACATCCCGAAGGTGCCCGCGCTGCGCGGCAAGGTGGTGGTATCGCTCTTCTACGAAGACTCCACGCGCACCCGCATCTCGTTCGAGACGGCGGCGAAGCGTCTCTCGTGCGACGTCATGAGCTTCTCGGTGGGCAGTTCCTCGGTGCAGAAGGGCGAGAGCCTGCGCGACACCGTGCAGACCATCGAGGCGATGGGGATCGACGCGGTCGTCGTCCGCCATCCCGCCGCGGGTGCGCCGCAACGCGTTGCCAGCTGGGTCGACGCCAGCGTGGTGAACGCGGGCGACGGCTGCCACGAGCATCCCACCCAGGCGCTGCTCGACGCGCTCACGTTGCGCCGCCATCTCGGCGCCGACCTCACCGGCGCCCGCCTCGCCATCGTCGGTGACATCCTCCACTCGCGGGTCGCGCGCAGCGGCGCGATCGCGTTCGCGACCTTGGGAGCGCAGGTCACGCTCGTCTCGCCACCCACGTTGCTGCCATCGTCGCTCGACGGCTGGCCGGTCGCGGTGAGTCACGATCTCGACGCAGTGTTGCCCGACGCCGACGTCGTGTACCTGCTCCGCATCCAGCACGAACGCCGCAACGCGTCACTGTTCCCGACGCTGCGCGAGTACACCGCGCGCTACGGCCTCACTGTCGAGCGCGCGTCGCGGCTGCGGAAGGACACGCTCGTGATGCACCCGGGCCCGATGAACCGGGGCGTCGAGATCGCCGCCGAAGTAGCGGAGGGACCGGCCTCGCTCATCACCGAGCAGGTGACGAACGGGGTAGCGGTGCGTATGGCGGTTCTCTACTCGCTCTTGGGTCAGGGGGTCTCGCTTGCCTGAGCGAACGGAGCGAATGGAGCGAGCGCAAGCAATCCGGTTATTCCGGCGAGCAGCGAGCGGAAGTAGCGAAGTGGGAGCGGAAGAGAAGTGACGGAGCTGGTCATTCGCGGCGGGCGCGTGGTCGACCACGACGGCGAACGCGTGGCGGATGTGCTGGTGCGCGGCGGTCACGTCGTCGAGGTTGGCACCGGTCTCACCGGCGACGAGACGCTCGACGCGTCGGGCTGCATCGTGGCGCCCGGCCTCGTCGATCTCCACGTGCACCTGCGCGAACCGGGCATGGAGGAAGCGGAGACCGTCGAGACCGGCGCGCGCGCCGCCGCCCTCGGTGGCTTCACCGCGGTCGTCGCGATGCCCAACACCGAACCCGCGCTCGACGATCCCGCCATCGTCGCATCGGTGCTCGCGGCGGGGGTGCGCGCCGCGTGCGACGTGGTCTCGTCGGGCTGCATCACGAAGGGCCGCGCCGGAGAGACGCTCGCGCCCATGGGCGAGTTGCACGGCCTCGGGGTGCGGATCTTCACCGACGACGGCGCGTGCGTCGCCGACGCGGGCGTGATGCGGCACGCGCTCGAGTACTCGCTCGCGTTGCCGGGCGCGGTTATCGCGCAACACGCGGAAGATGCCGGGCTCGCGGGAGGTGGATCGATGCACGAGGGTGCCTGGTCGAGCCGCCTCGGCATCCCGGGCCGGCCCGCCGCCGCCGAAGACATCATCGTCGCCCGCGACCTGATCCTCGCCGAGCTCACGGGTGCGCGTGTGCACTTCCTGCACCTGTCAACGGCCGGCGCGGTCGAGTTGGTGCGCGCCGCGAAGGCTCGCGGCCTCGCGGTCACTGCCGAGGCCGCGCCGCACCACTTCACCCTCACCGACGAGTGCTGCGCGAGCTTCGACCCGGTGTTCAAGGTGCATCCGCCGCTGCGTACCCACGCCGACGTCGAGGCGATCAAACGCGGACTCGCCGACGGCACCATCGACGCCATCGCCACCGATCACGCGCCGCACCCGGTGGAGCAGAAGGAGCGGCCGTTCGAGGAGGCACCCCCGGGGATGCTCGGCCTCGAGACGTCTTTCGCGCTCACGCTCACCGAGCTCGTCGAACCGGGTGTGCTGTCGCTCGTCGACGCTTTCGCGCTCCTCTCGTGGCGCCCCGCCGCGATCGCAGGGCTCGCGCATCACGGGCAGCCGATCACACCCGGCGCCGTCGCCAACCTCTGCGTCATCGACCCTGCCGTCACCTGGGAGGTCGACCCGCTGCGCCTCGCCAGCAAGGCCCGCAACACGCCCTTCGCCGGCCGCAAGCTCACCGGCCGCGTGCGCCACACCATCCTGCGCGGCGATCCCGTCGTCGTCGACGGCGAGGCCCGGCGATGACGCGTCGCGAAGCGGTCCTCGTCTTGGCTGACGGCGCCGAGTTCGAGGGCGAGGCGATCGGCGCCGACGTGCCCGTGACGACCGGGGAGGTCGTGTTCAACACCGCAATGTCGGGCTATCAGGAGATCCTCACCGACCCGTCGTACTCGGGACAGGTCATCATCTTCACCTACCCGCACATCGGCAACTACGGCGTCAACGCCGAAGACGACGAGAGCCGCCGCCCGTTCTGCTCCGGCATCATCGTGCGCGATCTCGCGCGCCGCCCCAGCAACTGGCGCGCCGAGCGAACGCTCGACGACCTGCTCCGCGAGCACGGCGTGCCCGGCATCGCCGGCATCGACACGCGGCGGCTCACACGCCACCTCCGTGACGAGGGCGCGTTGCCCGGC